>NZ_JBJLSI010000003.1:0-255708 GCF_050871945.1 Kineococcus deserti
CCCCGCGCCCCCCGGGGCCGCGCCCCCCCGCCGCCCCGCCGCGCCCGCCCCCCCCCCCCCCCCCCCCCCCCCCCCCCCCCCCCCCCCCCCCCCCCCCCCGCCCCCCCCCCCCCCCCCCGGCCCCCCCCCCCCCCCCCCCCCCCCCCCCCCCCCCGACGCGGCTCCCCGCGACGGCTCCGGGGACCGTCAGCCGGCCGGGACGTCCCGCCCGGGCCCGAACCAGACGGCGGTGTCGACCGCCAGCACCCCTTCCGCCCCCGCAGCGGACCGCAGCAGCACCTCCGCACCGGGCGGCAGGGCCACGTCGTGCGGCCCGAAGTTCACCCAGACCGAGGTGGTGCCGCGGTCGAAGGCCAGGACGCCGTCGGGCGCCTCGCGCCAGACCAGCGGCCCGGCGCCGGCCAGCAGTTCGCGCCGACCGGCCAGCGCGGCGCGGTACAGGTTCAGCGTGGAGTCGGGATCGTCGTCCTGCGCCGCGTACGTCAGCGCCGCCCACGCCGCCGGCTGCGGCAGCCACGGTTCCGGGGCACCGGGCGGGGAGAAACCGAACGGCGGCCGCTCACCGGACCAGGGCAGCGGCACGCGGGAACCGTCCCGGCCCGGATCGACGCCGCCGGAACGGTGGTGGATCGGATCCAGCCTGCGCTCGGCCGGGATGTCCTCGACCTCCTCCAGACCCAGTTCCTCGCCGTTGAAGACGTACACCAGGCCGGGCAGCGCGGCCGTGAGCAGGAACGCCGCGCGGGCGCGGCGGCGGCCCAGGGCGTAGTCGGGAACCTCACTGCCCCAGCGGGCCCGTTCGCTCACGTTGGAACCGTGCTCGGGCGGCTGGGACCGGGCGTAGCGGGTCACCTGCCGCACCACGTCGTGGTTGGTCAGCGCCCACGCGCTCGGCGCGCCGGTGAGTTCGGCGACGGCCAGGCCCCGTTCGACGACCCGTCGCCACGGACCCTCCCGCCAGGCCACGTGCAGCGGGTCGAACTCGAACGCCATGTGCAGTTCGTCGGGCCGCAGGTACATCGGCAGCCGTTCACGGCGGGCCACCCACGCCTCGGCGACGAACACGCGCGGCGGGTCGTAGGAATCGGCCACCTGCCGCCACTGCCGGTACACCTCGTGCACCTCGTCCTGGTCCCAGCCCGGGTGCTCCTCGGTGCGCCGGTCACGGCCCAGGGCGTCGGGCAGGCCGTCCTGCTTCACCAGCCCGTGCGCGACGTCGACGCGGAAACCGTCGACGCCGCGGTCGAACCAGAACCGCAGGACCTCCACGAACTCCTCGCGCACCTCGGGGTTGCGCCAGTCCAGGTCCGGCTGTCCCGGGGCGAAGGAGTGCAGGTACCACGGCCCGGGCGTCCCGTCGGGGTTCGTGGTGCGCGTCCACGAGGGCCCGCCGAAGCAGCTCTCCCAGTCGTTCGGCGGCAGTTCACCGTCCCGCCCGCGGCCGGGGCGGAACAGGTAGCGCGCCCGGGCCCGCTCGTCCCCGGCCAGCGCGGCGCGGAACCAGGCGTGGTCGTCGGCGGTGTGGTTCGGCACGATGTCCAGCAGGACCTTCAAGCCCAGCCCGCGCGCCTCCCGCAGGAACTCCTCGGCCGCGGGCAGGCCGCCCAGGGCGGCGTCGACGTCGCGGAAGTCGGTGACGTCGTAGCCGTTGTCCACCAGCGGCGAGGGGTACCAGGGGTTGATCCACACCGCGTCGACGCCGAGCGCGGCCAGCGACGGCAGCCGCGCCCGCAGCCCCGCGAGGTCGCCGACCCCGTCACCGTCGCCGTCGGCGAAGCTGCGGGGCAGGACCTGGTAGATGGCGGCGCTGCGCCACCAGGGAACCGGGGAAGCGGTCATCTCAGCCGGTCCGCCGGTTCCGGGACAGGGTCGTCACGGGGCCACTGTGCCTGCCCGACCGCACGGGCACCACCGCCCCCGCGGGTCCGCTCGGTGCGGCGCTCGCCCACCTGGTGCCGGCGCCGTCCCTGCGGCGGCTGCTGCGCCGCCGTGCGGCGCACGTGCGGCTCCTCGCCGCCTCCCGCGCCGCCTGGACCCACTACGATCCGACGACGATCCACGGGTCAGCGCGGGGCACGGAAGCGCCGCCGTCGAGCGCGACGACCCACGCCACGAGGGTTCCTCCTGCTCGACGACGAACGAACGGTCCTCCCATGCGTCCTCCCCGCCGGCTCGCCGCGGCCGCCGTGCTGACTCCCCTCCTGGCGGTTCTCGGGGTGCCGGACACCGTTCCGTCCGCGCAGGCGGCCACCGTCCAGCGGTTCGCCGGCGCCGACCGGTACGCGACCGCCGTCGCGGCGAGTTCGGCCACGTTCACCTCGGCCGGGACCGTGGTCCTGGCGGCGGGAACCTCGACCGTCGACGCGCTCGCCAGCTCCTACGTCGCCGCAGCGTTCGACGGTCCGGTGCTGCTGACGGGCCGCGACGAGGTTCCGGCCGCGACGATGGCCGAGATCGAACGGCTCGGTGCCGACACGGTCGTCCTGGCCGGCGGGCCGGCCGCGATCGGTCCGGCGGTGCAGGCCCAGCTCGGGGAGTTCACCGTCCGCCGCGCTGCGGGCGCCGACCGGTACGAGACGTCGGCACGGCTCGTCGGGCTCGTGGCCGGGGCCGACCCGGACACGATCTTCCTCGCGAGCGGTCCGGCCGACGCGGCCGCCGTCGGCCCGGTCGCCGCCGCGCTGGGTGCACCGGTGCTGCTGATCTCCCCGGACGCGCCGTCGCCCGCGTCCCTGGGGGTGGTGCAGCGGTTCCCGAACGCCGACGTCGTCGTCCTCGGTGGCCAGCGGGCGGTTCCGGAGGCGGTCGCGTCGGTGTTCGGCGCCGACGACAGGATCGCCGGCGCGGACCGGTACGAGACCGCCGTCCGGATCGCCGACCACGCGATCGACCAGCTCGGGATGCCCGCCAACGGTTTCGGGCTGGCGAACGGTTCCGGCGACCTCGCGGACGCCCTGGCCTCCGGACCGGTCCTGGGGCGGGTGGGCGCACCGCTGCTGCTCACGAGCACGCTGCTCGGACCGCACGTGGCGGGTTTCCTCGCCGACCGCGCCGCCACGATCCCGGACGCCGGGCTGGTGTTCGGGGGAGCCGCTGCAGTACCGCCGGCGGTCGTGGAGGCGGCCACGACGGGCGTGGGCGATCCGCCGACCGCCGCGCCGCCGCCGGCCGGCGCCGTCGTCGACTACCAGCTCGGCGGCGCCTACGTCCCCGACCCTGCCGTCCGGGTCGTCATCCGCGACCGGGAGACCGAACCCGCCGCGGGCCGGTACTCGATCTGCTACGTCAACGCCTTCCAGACCCAGCCGGGGGAGGCGGACTTCTGGCTCACCCAGCACCCGGACCTGCTGCTGCGGGCGGGCGGCCAACCCGTCGAGGACCCGGCCTGGCCGGGGGAGTACCTGCTGGACACCACCTCCACCGCGAACCGGGCTGCGCTCGCCGAGATCGTGGGTGGGTGGATCGACGGGTGCGCCGCGGCGGGTTTCCAGGCCGTCGAACCCGACAACCTCGACACCTGGACGCGTTCAGGCGGGCTGCTCACGCGTCAGGGGAACCTCGAGTTCGTGCGGTTGCTGGCCGCGCGCGCCCACCGCGACGGGTTGGCCATCGCGCAGAAGAACGCCGCGGAACTCACCGCCGCCGAGGTGGCCGCGGCGGGTTTCGACTTCGTGGTGACCGAGAGCTGCCAGGTCTACGACGAGTGCGCCGCCTACACCGACCTGTACGGCGACCACGTCGTCGAGATCGAGTACACCGACGACGGCGAGGAGTTCTTCACCGCCGCCTGCGCGGTCCGGGGCGGTCGGGTGTCGGTGCTGCTGCGGGACCGGGACGTGGTCCCGCGGGGGGAGGCGGGGTACCGCTACGAGTGGTGCTGAGGCAGGGCCTGCCTGGAGCGCCCCCGGTCTGAGGCCGGCAGGACCGGGTCCGGCCGTGCCGTCAGCCGCCGCCGGCTCCTGAGCGTCGAGCCGGCGAACTTCCCGAACAGCCACCGCGAGCCGCCCGTCTCCACTAGGTTCTCGGCGAAGCCTGGGGGAGGCACAGTTCCATGACGAGAACGCTCGACAACCGTCGCCCGCGCACCGCCGCTGCGGGGATCGCCGCCGTCGTCGCCGCCGGAGTCGCCGCGTGCGTGTGGGGTGCGCCGGCAGCCGTCGCGGCCGTCTCGGAGGAGGGGCCCGTCGCCTCGTCCATGACGTACGTGCGGGGCGCGGACCGCTACGACACCGCGGCGTTGCTCGCCACGACGGCCTACGCGACGAGCCCGACGGTGGTGCTCGCGTCCGGGACGTCGTACCCCGACGCCCTCGCCGCCTCGGCGCTGGCCGGTGACCTGGACGCCCCGATCCTGCTGGCCGACGGCGACACCGTGTCCGCCGCGACCGCCGAGGCGTACGCGAGGCTGCGGCCGTCGGCGGTCGTCGTCGTGGGCGGGACGAACCGGATCTCCGACACCGCCGTCGCCCGCCTCACGGGTGGGGGCGCCACGGTGTCGCGCGTCGCCGGCGCCGACCGCTACGGCACGGCGGCCGAGGTGGCGCGGGAGCTGAGCGCCGTCGGCGAGGTCGAGGGCCGCCGGACGGCGTTCCTGGCCACCGGCGCGGGTTTCGCCGACGCCGTCGCGGCGGGCCCGGCCGCCTACGCCGGGGGCCTGCCGGTCCTGCTGTCCGAACGCGACCGCTTGCCCGACGCCACCCGGGACGCGCTCGTCGCGCTGGGCATCACCCACGTCGTGGTGCTCGGCGGCGAGAACGCCGTGAACTCGGCGGTCTCCGAGGGCCTCGGTGCGCTCGGCATCACCACCGAGCGCCTGCTGGGACCGGACCGGTTCGCGACCGCCACGGCCGTCGCCGACTGGTCGATCGCGCGGGGTTTCCTCGACGACGAGGGGGTGGTGGTCGCCTCCGGTGCGGACGCCGGGGGCGGCGCGGACGCGCTGGCCGTGGCCCCCGTCGCGGCGCTGCAGCGTCAGGTCGTGCTGCTCACCGCGGCCCCCGACGACCCCTCGGTCCCCAGCGCGACGTGGATGCTGAACCACGCGCCGCGGACGGTGTCGATGCTCGTCGTGGGCGGCGAGCGGTCGGTCGGGACGGCCGCGTTCGTGCTGCAGGACAGGCGGTCCAGCAGTTCCGACCAGTGCGCCGAGGGCTGCGCGGTCGTGCAGTGGCCGAACCCCGAGGTGCCGACGCGCGAACCGCGACCGAAGGACGTCACCGACGTCGTGCAGGTCGAGGCCGGCGGCGGGAACGTGCTGGCCCGGCGCGCCGACGGCAGCGTCTGGGGGTGGGGGCGCGGGGTCGACGGGTCGCTCTGGAGCGAGCAGCCGGTGGCCGTCGCGGGGCTGAGCGGCATCGTCGACGTCGCGGTCTCGCCGACGACCGCCCTCGCCCTCGACGGCGCGGGGCGGGTGTGGCAGTTCGGGTGGGTGCCCGGGACGGCGCCCGGGACCGTCGTCGCCACCACGCCCCAGCAGGTCGTCCTGCCGGCCCCGGCGCTCGACGTGTCCGCCGAACTCGACCAGGGCGTCGCCGTCGTGCGCGGCGGGGCGGTGTTCACCTGGGGCGCCGACCTCGTGGCCACCCCGGTGCCCGGCCTCACCGACGCCCTCGAGGTGGCGTCCAGCGACCACCAGACCACCGTCCTGCGGGTGAACGGCAGCGTGTGGGCCTTCGGGTGGGACTTCACCACCGAACCCGACACGTCGCTGACCCCCGACCGGCCGGCGCGCGACCTCGGCTGGCGCGCCGTGCGGCAGGTCGAGGGGTCCGAGCACGCCACCTACGCCGTCGGCATCGACGGAACCCTGTCGGCCTGGGGGTGGAACGGCCTGGCCGAACTGGGCACCGGCACCGCCTCGCCCGTCGGGGCCGACGGCCGCACCGACCCGCTGTTCCTGCCGCGCGCCACGAGCGGGATCGCGCAGGTCTCGGCGGGCGGCTCCCACGTCGTCGCGACCCGCACCGACGGCCCCGTCCGGGTGGCGTGGGGGGCGAACTTCACCGGCGAGACCGACCCGGCCTCGCCGGCGACGGTCGTGCCGCACGCCGTTCCGGTGACCGTGGTGCCGGACAACGCGGTGGTCGTGGCGGGGAACGGGTTCAACGTGGGGCTGATCCGCCCCGCGGGCTGACGAAGCGGTCCCGGACGGCGGCCCCGTCGGCCGAGAATCTTCCACGCACTCCCGAACCAGTGGTCGAGCGGATAACGTGTAACGCTCTACCCCCGAGGAGGCTCCGCGTGGACCTGCCGCTGTTGACGGCCGACGAGGTGACCGCCGCACTGTCCCCTGCTGCCGCGGTCGCCGCCCTCCAGCAGGCGCTGCGGGCCGGGTTCGATCCCGCGACCGATGGGGAGCGACTGGTCCTGGGCTGGGGCGAGGGGGGCCAGTTGCTGGTGATGCCCGCGCACACCGGTGACCGGTCGGGCGTCAAGATCCTCACGGTCGCGCCGGAGACGGTCCCGGTGGGCACACCCCGCATCCAGGGGATCTACCTGGTCGTCGACCCGGTCACGTGCGCCCCGGCGGCGCTGCTGGACGGGCCGGCCGTCACGTCCCTGCGGACACCGGCGGTGTCCTGGACGGCCGTCCACTCCCGCCTCGCGGGCCGTGCGGGCCTGCGCGTGGTGGTGTTCGGCGCCGGTCCCCAGGCCGTCGCCCACGCCGCCTCACTGGAGGACGTGCTCGGACCGGAAGCGTTGCGGGACATGATCTTCGTCCACCGCAACAGCAAGCCCGACACAGCCGGCCTGCGCACCCCGAGCAGCCTCGTCGCGGCCGGGAGCCGGGACCAGGCGAGCGCGGTGCGGGAGGCGGACGTCGTCGTGTGCGCCACGACGGCGGCCACGCCGTTGTTCGCGGCAGGGGACGTGCGGCCCGACGCCGTCGTCGTGGCGGTCGGCTCCCACGAGCCGGACCGGCGGGAACTGCCCGCCGGTCTGCTCGCGCGGGCGCAGGTCGTGGTCGAGGACCGGGCGACGGCGTTGCGCGAGGCGGGGGACGTCGTCCTCGCTGTCGCGGAGGGAGCCGTGGCTCCCGCGGACCTCGTGCCGCTCGTGGACGTCGTGACCGGGCGCACGGCCCTGGCGACCGACCGCCCGGTCGTCTTCAAGAGCACGGGCATGTCCTGGGAGGATCTGGTCGTGGCAGACGCGGTCCTGCAGGCGCACCGGAGCGGTCGATGACGGCCGAGCCGCTGGTCGGCGGCCTGCGGGGAGTCGTGAGCCTGCGCGACCAGGCGCTGGAGGTCCTGCGGCAGCGCCTCGTCTCCGGCGAGCTGCGCCCGGGCGAGATCTACTCGGTGACGGCGCTCGCCGACGAGCTGGGCGTCTCCAACTCCCCGGTGCGCGAGGCGATGCTCGACCTGCAGCACGCCGGGCTGGTGGAAGCGGTGCGCAACAGGGGGTTCCGGGTCGTCCAGCTGAGCGAACGCGAGCGCCTGGACGTCCTGGAGGTGCGCCTCATGCTCGAGGTCCCGGCCATGGCCCGCCTCACCGGCGACCACCGGCTGCGGGCCGAGAAGGCCCGGTTCGAGGCCATCGCGGCGGAGATCACCGCCGCGGCCGAAGCGGGCTCGATGGTGGAGTTCCTGCAGGCCGACCGGCGCTTCCACCTGGGTCTGCTGGGGCTGCTCGGCAACGACGAGCTCGTCTCCGTCGTGGCGGGTCTGCGGGACCGCACGCGGTTGCTGGCCGACCCGGCGGCCGTCCTGCGTTCCGCCCAGGAGCACGTCGCCCTCCTCGAGGCGCTCGCTGCCGCCGACCCGCAGGTGTCCGCGCGGCTCATGCGCGAGCACCTGCAGCACGTGCGCGAGGACTGGAGCGAGAGCCCGCTCGACGCCGGCTGAGGCTCGGACCGGCGTTTCGGCTGTGTTACGAATCCGGAAACCTCTGGTCCTCTGCGGTGGTACGTAATACGTTACCCACCACCTGCTCGGGGTCTGCCGGGCACAGGCTGTTCGTGGAGGACACATGAGCGTTCCTCGTCGGTTCCGGCGGACCCTCGCCCGGCGACGCTGGGCGGCCGCGGCCGCGGTCACCGGAGCCCTGGTGGTGGCCGGCTGCACGGCGCAGGCCCCGCCCGAGGGACAGGCCTCCGGCGCCTCCTCGCAGACGCTGAACGTGGCCATGTCGGTGGCTCCCACGACCCTGGACCCGGCGAGCGGGTGCACCATCGACGACAGCCGGCTGACCCGTCAGCTCTACGTGCAGCTGCTGGACTACGGCACGACCACGGGCGAGGACGGCCGCGAGGAGGTCGACCCCACGGTCACCGAGCCCTACCTGGCCAAGAGCTTCGACGTGAGCGAGGACGGGCTCACCTACACCTTCCACCTCAACGAGGGGTGGACGTTCTCCAGCGGTACGGCCGTCGACGCCGAGGCCGTCAAGTACTCCATCGACCGCGTCCTGGCCGTCAACGGGTGCGGCGCCTCGATCGTCAACGACCTGTTCCAGGACCCGGACCTCATCTCCGAGATCACCGTCGTCGACCCGCTGACCGTCGAGTTCTCGCTCTCGCGCACCGACCCCGACTTCCCGCTGGCGCTGGCCACCGACGCGGCCTCGATCGTCGACCCCTCGCTCGTCGAGGCCAACGGCGGCGTCGTCGCGGACACCCCGAACGACTGGATGGCCTCGCACGACGCCGGTTCCGGCCCCTTCCGGCTGACCTCCTACGAACCCGGCACCAAGGCCGTGCTGACCCGCGACGAGAACTTCAAGGGCGAGGCCGCCGCCTCCCCGGAGATCGTCGTGACCTGGGTCAAGTCCGACGCGGCGCTGCTGCTGCAGGCCCAGAACGGCAGCACCGACGTCACCCTCGGGCTGAGCAAGAACTCCGCCGCGTCGGTCGACGGCCAGGACGGCCTCGAGGTCGTCGACGACGTCGCGACGCAGAACATGCAGATCCTGCTGCCCAACGACAAGGCGCCGTGGACGAACCCGACCCTGCGGGAGGCCGTCACGTACGCGATCCCCTACCAGGACCTGCTCGACAACGTCCTGAAGGGTTACGGCGAGCTGTACTACGGGCCGATCCCGCCGACCATGACCGGTTTCAGCGAGGCCGACTCCGCCGCGCGCACCTACGACGTCGCCAAGGCCAAGGAACTCGTCGCGCAGGCCGGTGTCACCACGCCGCTGGACGTGACCCTCGACGTCATCTCCGGTGACCCGACCCAGACGTCGATCGCGACGATCGTCCAGAGCTCGCTCAAGGAGATCGGCATCGAGGTGACCGTCAACCCGCTGAGCGAGAGCGCCTGGGGTGACGCGGTCTACAACGGCACGACGCAGATGGCGCTGCGCCTCGACGGTCCGGCCGTCTACAGCGCGGGGTACTACCTGCAGTACGACGAGGCCTGCTCCAGCGCCTACAACACCGGCAAGGTGTGCGTTCCGGGCAACGAGGAGCTCCTCGACCAGGCCCGCAGCGCGACCGACCCGGCCGTCCAGGGACAGGCGCTGGCGCAGCTGACGAAGAACTGGGTCGCCGCCTCGCCCAAGGTGGTCCTCTACCTCGACGGGAACGCCGCCGTGGTGCGCGAGGGCACCACCTACTACTGGGACCAGGCCACCGACATGCGCCGCTGGGCCAAGGCCAGCTGAGGCGCGGGTAGGAGCAGCACGTGGTGAGCATCGCGACCAGCGCGAGTGCCGCGCCCCGCAGGGCGCGACGGGCAGGGTGGTGGAACGACGGCCAGCTCGTCGTCGGTCTCGCGCTGGTGGCGGTGTTCGTCGTCCTGGCGGTGGTCGGTCTCGTCCTGCGGGACGAGGCCAACCGCGTCGACGTGGCGAACACCCTGCTGGCGCCCGGGAGCGGGCACTGGTTCGGCACCGACAACCAGGGCCGTGACGTCTTCGCCCGCGTCGCCGTCGGCACCGGGATCGCGGTCGCCTGCGGGACGATCGCCGTCGTCGTCGGCGGCGCGGTCGGCCTGGCCCTGGCGCTGGTGTGCGGACTCGGACCCCGTTGGGTCGACGGCGTCGTCGTCCGCGTCCTGGACGCCGTCATGGCGTTCCCGTCGTTCCTGCTCGCGCTGGCCATCACCATGGCCTTCGGGACGGGACTGGAGACCGCGGTGCTGGGCATCGTCGTCACGGTCGTCCCGGTGTTCGCGCGCACCCTGCGCGCCGAGGCGCGGCGCAGCACGGCCGAACCCTTCGTCGAGGCCGCCCGCACCATCGGGTTGTCGACGCCGCGCATCGCCGTGCGGCACGTCGTGCCCTACCTCTCGACGACGCTGACCGTCCAGGTCGCCGCCAACTTCGGCAACGTGATCCTCACGCTGTCCGGGCTGAGCTTCATCGGCATGGGCGCCCAGCCCCCGACCCCGGAGTGGGGAGCGATGATCACCGAGGGACTGCAGAACGCGCTCACCGGGCAGTGGTGGGTCGGGGTGTTCCCCGGGCTGGCGCTGCTGCTCATGGTGGTCGCGGTGAACCTGCTGGCCGACCGCCTGCCCGTCCACCTGGCCGCCCGCCGGAACGCGGGTCGCGGAGCGGGGAGGAGGTCGAAGTGACCGGTCGCATCGCCCGTCAGGTGCTGGGGGTGCTGCAGACGCTGCTGCTGGCCTCGATCGTCTCCTTCGTGATCCTGCGCGCCGTGCCCGGTGACGCCGCACGCCTCATCGCCGGCCCGCTCGCCGCACCGGAGGCGGTCGCCAGCATCCGGGCCCAGCTCGGCCTCGACGATCCGCTGCCCGTGCAGTACCTGAACTACGTCAGCGACTTCGTGCGCCTCGACTGGGGCTTCTCCTACTCCAACGGCGCCGACGTCTCCGCCGTCATCGGCGCGCGCCTGCCGGCGACGATCGAACTGTCGCTGTACGCGTTCGTGTTCGCGATCGTCGGGGCGCTGTTCCTCGCGACCGTCGCCAGCTACCGCGGGGGTCCGATCGGGATGGTCTCCAAGGTCCTGTCCCTCGTCGGCCTGGGCACCCCGCAGTTCTGGGTCGCGCTGGTGCTCGTCCTGGTGTTCGCCTCGGGCCTGGGGGTCCTGCCCGGCTCGGAGGGACGGTTGACCGGTTTCCTGCAGCCCCCGCCGCACGTGACCGGGTTGTACACCGTGGACGCGCTGCTGGCCGGGCAGGTCGTCGTGTTCTCCGACGCCCTGGCGCACCTGGTCCTGCCGGCCGTCAGCCTGGCCATCGTCCCCGGCGCGTTCCTGACCCGGCTGCTGACCGCCAACCAGGCCGACGTGTCCCGCGCCTCGTTCGTCACGGTCGTGCGCAGCAAGGGGATCTCGCGCTGGACGACCCACCGCCGTCACGTCCTGCACAACGCGCTGCTGCCGACCATCGGCTCCAGCGGGATGGTCCTGGCCTCGATGATCACCGGGAGCGTCCTCGTGGAATCCGTCTTCAACTGGCCGGGGATCGGGCAGGTGCTGGTGCAGGGGATCCAGCGGCAGGACTTCGCCGTCGTCCAGACGTTCATCCTGCTCAGCGCCGTCCTGTACGTCCTGGCGAACCTGCTGGCCGACGTCGTGATGGCGATCGCCGACCCGCGGTTGCGCACGGCGGGAGGCCGCGCGTGAACGCCCCGGTGCTCGCGGCCCGCGACCTGCACGTGGCCTACGGTGACGTCGACGTCGTGCGCGGCGTCGACCTGGTCGTGCGTCCGGGCGAGAAGGTCGGGATCGTCGGGGAGTCCGGTTCGGGCAAGTCCACGCTGGCCCTGGCCGTCATGGGGTTGCTCGCCGGTGGCGGCCGCATCGCCTCCGGCACGGTCGAGCTGCTCGGTTCCCCGGTGGACCACGGGAACGAGAAGGCGATGGACGGGCTGCGCGGGAAGAGCATCGCCCTCGTCCCGCAGGACCCGCTGACCTCGCTGGACCCGGTCAAGACCATCGGGTCGCAGATCGCCGAGGCGCTGCGCCGGCACCAGCCGAAGCGTTCCCGCGCGCAGCTCACGGCCCGGGCCGCGGAACTGCTCACCTCCGTCGGCGTCCCGGACGCCACGGCGAAGCTGCGGCAGTACCCGCACGAGTTCTCCGGCGGCATGCGCCAGCGCGTGCTCATCGCCATCGCCATCGCGAACGACCCCGCCGTCCTGATCGCCGACGAACCCACCACGGCGCTCGACGTCACGACGCAGGCGCAGGTCGTGGAACTGCTCGACTCCCTCGTCGAGCGGCTCGGGATCGCCGTCGTGCTGGTCAGCCACGACATCGGGGTGGTCTCGGAGTTCTGCGACCGGGTGTTCGTGATGTACGCCGGTCGGCTCGTCGAGCAGGTGCCCGCCGGGAACCTGTTCGGTCAGGTGGCGCACCCGTACTCGCGGGCGCTGCTGGACAGCCTGCCCCTGCCGGGCCGCAGCCGGCACGAGGAGCTCGTCTGGATCCCGGGTGCGCCGCCGGCGATGACCGCGCTGCCGCCGGGGTGCTCGTTCGCCCCGCGGTGCCGGTTCGCCGACGAGACCTGCCGGACGGTCGCGCCGCCGCAGGTCGTCGTCGACCCGGCCCGCACGCACCTGGCCGAGTGCCACCACCTCGACCGTGTCGGGGCCGGCCGCCAGGACGTCGATCTCGAAGGGAGCAGGGGTGTCTGAGGCGACCGCCACGGTGGCGGGCAACACCGTCGACCGCACCGCCCCACCGGTGCTGTCGGTCCGCGACGTGAGCCGCTCGTACGCCACGGGCCGCAAGCGCTACGACGTCGTGCAGGGCGTGAGCTTCGACGTCTGGGCCGGCGAGACCCTGGGCGTCGTCGGCGAGTCCGGTTGCGGCAAGTCGACGCTGGCCCGTGCGGTCATGCGGATCGGCGAGACCACCTCGGGGAGCATCGAACTCGGCGGGACCGACCTGACCACGCTGCGCGGTGCCGCCCTGCGGCGCGAACGCCGGCGGCTGCAGATGGTGTTCCAGGACCCCTTCGGCTCGCTGGACCCGCGGATGAGCGTGCTCGCCCTGGTCGAGCAACCGCTGGCCGTGCACGGGACCGCGGCCGGCGAACGCCGCCGCCGGGCCACCGAGCTGCTCGCCGACGTCGGCCTGGGCGAGCAGTTCCTCGACCGCCGGCCCGGGGAGCTGTCCGGTGGGCAGTGTCAGCGGGTGGCCATCGCCCGGGCCCTGGTGCTGCAGCCCGAGCTCACCGTCCTGGACGAACCCATCTCGGCCCTCGACGTCTCGGTGCAGGCGCAGGTGCTCACGCTGCTGCGGCGCGAACAACGCCGGCTGGGGTTGACGTACCTGTTCATCGTCCACGACCTGGCCGCCGCGGAGTACTTCTGCGACCGGGTCCTGGTGCTCTACCTGGGGAAGGTCGTCGAGACCGGGACGTCGGAGGACCTCTTCCGCCGGCCGCTGCACCCGTACACCACCTCGTTGCTGTCGGCGGCGCCCGACCCGCGGCGCAGCGGGGCGAAGCAGCGCGTGCTGCTGCGTGGTGAACCCCAGTCCCGCCGCCCGGAGACGGGGTGCCCCTTCGCGGCCCGTTGCCCCGTCGGGTTCGACCGGCCGGTCTGCCGCGAGCGGGCACCGGAACTGCGCGCGCTCGACGGTGCGGACACCGCGACGGGAACCGCCCAGCAGGTCGCCTGCCACTTCCCGGGGGAGCTGGAGGCCGTGCGGTGAGCATGCGCTTCGCCGACTGCCACAACGACCTGCTCATGTGGGTGCAGGCCCGCCGCGAGGCCGGCGTCGAGGACCCGTTCGGCGACTACTGGCTGGGGCAGCTGCAGGCCGGGAACGTGCGGCTGCAGGTCCTGCCGATCTACACCGACGACGTGTTCGTGCAGGAGGCGGCGCTGCGACGGTGCCTGCTGATGATCGACGAGGCCCACCGGTTCGCCGGGAGGCACTCCGAGCACGTGGCGCTGGCGTTCTCCGGTCAGGAGGTCCTGGACGTCCAGGCCTCCGGGCGCACCGCACTGGTGCTGGCCGTCGAGGGGGCCGAACCCGTCGGCCGCGACCTGGGGATCCTGCGCACCCTGCACCGCGCGGGCGTCCGCATGCTCTCGCTGACCTGGAACCGGCGGACCATGATGGCCGACGGTGTGGGGGAGGAGGACACCGGCGGGCGGCTCACCGCGCTCGGCCGGGCCACGGTGGCCGAGATGGAGCAGCTCGGCATGCTGCTGGACGTCTCGCACCTGTCGCAGAACGGGTTCTGGGACGTCGCGCGGATCGCGCAGAGGCCCTTCGTCGCCTCGCACTCCTCGGTCAAGGCCGTGCACGACCACCCGCGCAACCTGTCCGACGAGCAGTTGGCGGTGTTCCGCGACACGTCGTCGCTGGTGTGCGCCAACGCGTTCGGCGACTTCGTCGGCGCACCGAGCACCATCGGGCACTACCTCGACCACGTCGCGCACCTGCTCGAGGCGGTCGGCCCGGACGGCGTCGGGCTCGGCATCGACTTCATCCTCGACGTCTACGACGTCACCGACGCGGCCAGCGACGACGCCGGCCG
This sequence comes from Kineococcus deserti, assembly GCF_050871945.1. Taxonomy (NCBI): domain Bacteria; kingdom Bacillati; phylum Actinomycetota; class Actinomycetes; order Kineosporiales; family Kineosporiaceae; genus Kineococcus; species Kineococcus deserti. The sequence continues at coordinate 14,412 of NZ_JBJLSI010000003.1, forward strand.
TCCCGACCACGGGCAGAACCTGCTCGACGGCCTCAAGCGGCCGGCCGACCTGCCGGCCCTGGGCACCGCGCTGCTGTCGCGGTTCGACCCTGCGACGGCCGCCGCGGTCGCCCACGACAACCTCGCCTCGTTCCTCGTCAAACACCTCTGATCGGAGACCCGCGTGTTCCACCTGGGCTGGTTCTACAACTACGGCTTCGGCGCGTACGCGCTGGACGGCCGGTGGTCGGGCAACGTGCGGCGCGACGTCGCCCGCCCGGAGCTGTTCATCCAGACCGCCCAGGCGCTGGAGACGGCCGGTTTCGACTACATCATGCTCGAGGACGCCCCGGTCCTGCCCGACGACCACGGCGGCGACTTCGCCCACGCCGTGCGCACCGGGGCGATCCGGCAGGACCCGTTCCCGCTCATCCCGCTCATCGCACGCGCCACCAGGCACATCGGTGTCGTCGGGACGATGTCGGCGTCGTTCTACCCGCCGTACATCGCGGCGCGACTGGCGAACACCATCGACCACCTCGCGGAGGGCCGCGCCGGCATCAACGTCGTCACCTCCTCCCCGCACGCCGCGGCGCGCAACTTCGGGTACGACCAGCACTTCGAGCACGACCTGCGCTACCGCATGGCCGACGAGTGGGTCCGCGCGGTCAAGGCGCTGTGGGACACGTGGGAGCCGGACGCCTTCGACCGGTCCGCGACCGGCGGCGACTTCGCCGACCCGGGCAAGGTCCACTACGCCGACTTCGAGGGCGAGTTCTTCAGGACGCGCGGCCCGCTGAACACCGTGCCCAGCCCGCAGCACCACCCGGTCATCTGCCAGGCCGGTGGCTCGGGCGCCGGCCGGGCGTTCGCGGCCGGTCACGCCGACACCATCATCGCCGCGGTGCACGGCGTCGCGGCGATGAAGGAGTACCGCGAGGACCTCACGCGGCTCCTCGTCGCGGCGGGCCGCAAACCCGACGCGGCCAAGCTGCTGCACCTCGTCTCGCCGGTCCTGGGCGACACCGACGAGCAGGCGCGCGAGATCCACGCGGCCAACCAGAAGGCGATGGCCGAGAACATCGACGACGCGCTGTCGGGTCTGAGCTACATGGCGGGCATCGACATGACGCAGTTCGACCTCGACGCCCCGCTGCCCGACCTGACCGACCGGGTCAACGGGCACCAGTCCAGCTACGCCGCCTACCAGAAGATCGCGGCGACCGGCAAGACGCTGCGCGAGGTGCTGCTGGCCCGCAGCGACCAGTCGTCGGTCGAGCTCGTCGGCACGGCCGACTCGGTCGCGGCCCAGATGGGCGAGGTCATGGACGAGGTCGGCGGCGACGGCTTCCTCGTCGCGCTTCCCGTCACCCGCCGCAACGTGGCCGAGATCGCCGACTCACTGGCCCCTGCGCTGCGTCGGCGGGGGCTGATCCGCGACGGGTACACCGGGACGACGCTGCGGGACCACCTGCAGGAGTTCTGAGCCCCCGGGGCGGTCAGGCGCTCCCCGGGGTGGTCGCCGCAGGGCCACCCCGGGGAGTTCGTGCGCCCGCTGGCGTTGCCGGGCTGTTACCACCTCGTGCGCGTGAGGTAACACATGTGAAACATCGAGTGTGACATTGTACTGAGCGACGCCCGTCCCGCTCAGGAGGTAGCTCGATGCACCGTCGCTCCGTCCCGTCCCCCACCCGCCGCCGGGGGCTCACCCTCGCTGCGGCCGTGTGCGCGGCCTCCCTCTCCCTGGCCGCCTGCGGCAGCGGGTCCGACGCGGCCGGCTCCGAGGACGGCACCTACCGCATCGCCGTCATGATCGCCTCGGCCGGCAACGGCTTCAACGCGGCCGTCCTCGAGGGGGCCGAGGCCGCGGCCGCCGAGCTCGGCAACGTCGAGATCAGCAGCTACGACGGCCAGTTCGACTCCGACGAGCAGTTCGCGCAGATCCAGAACATCGCGACCTCCGGCGACTTCGACGGCATCGTCGTCGTCCCCAACGACGGGGTCTCCCTCACCGGTGCGTTCCCGCTGGCCAGCCCGCTGCCGGTGGTCACCCTGCTGAACCCGGTCGGCCCGGACATCAGCGACATGGAGCCGCAGGTCGAGGAGGTCGTGCAGACGATCGCGCAGCCGCCCGCGGACCCGGCGACCAAGCAGGCCGAGGAGGTCGTCGACCACTGCGCCGACATCGACCCGTGCAAGGTCGCCATCATGGTCGGCCAGCTGAACACCGCGCTCGACGTCGAGCGCGCCGACGCCTACAACGCGGTCCTGGAAGGGCACGACAACATCCAGGTCGTCGCGACGGTCGAGGGCAAGTACGACCGCGACGCCTCGCTGACCGCCATGACCAACGTCCTGCAGGCCAACCCGGACCTCGACGCGGTGCTGTCGAACGCCGACCAGCAGACCTTCGGCGCCGAGGTGGCCTTCGAGAACGCCGGGATCGACCCGTCCACCGTGCACCTGTCCGGTGGCGGAGGCACCCAGGAGGCCGTGACGGCCGTCCGCGAAGGCCGGTGGAAGTGGGACTACCTGAACTTCCCCGTGAGCATGGGATCGCAGGGCGTCAAGTCGCTCGTCGAGCACCTCGACGGCACCGAGGTTCCGACCTACATCGACATGAACACCGTGAGCGACGTGGAGGCCTTCGCGACGAAGGAGACGCTCGACGCCAGCCCGGACTTCACCGGCGAGTGGAACGGCTGAGCCCGCGTGGACCACGGAACCCGCATCGCGATCGACGTCGGCGGAACCTTCACCGACGTCGTCCGACTCGACCTGGCCACCGGCGCCCTGCGCTTCGAGAAGGTCCCGACGACGACCCAGGCGCCCACCGAGGGCGTGCTCGCGGCCTTCGCGGCCGCCGGCGTCGAACCCGGCGCCGTCAGCATGTTCAACCACGGCACCACGCTGGGGCTCAACGCCCTGCTCACCCGCACCGGCGCCCGCGTGGCGATCGTGACCACCCGCGGGTTCCGCGACGTCTACCTGCTCGGCCGGACCGACCGCAACGTCAGCTACGACATCACCTACCGCAAGCCGCCGGCGCTGCTGGAACGGCGTGACACCTTCGAGGTCACCGAGCGCAGCTGGTTCGACGGGACGGTGGGCACCCCGCTGGACGTCGAGGACGCCCGGGCCGTCGCCACCCGGATCGCCGAGGGCGGCTACGACGCGGTGGCCGTGGCGTTCCTGCACGCCTACGCTAACCCGGCCAACGAGCTCGCCATGCGCGACGTGCTGGCCGAGGTCGCGCCCGGCGTGGCGGTCTCGCTCTCGCACGAGCTGTCGCGCGAGTACCGCGAGTACGAACGCACCAGCACCGCCGTGTTGGACGCCTACATCAAGCCGATCGTCCGCACCTACCTCGAGGTCCTCGAGGGCCGGCTGGCGCAGGACGGTTTCGCCGGCCGGTTCCTCGTCTCCCGCTCCGGCGGCGGGGCGATGACCGTGACGTCGGCGAAGGCCCAGCCCGCCAACCTCATCCTGTCCGGCCCGGCCGGCGGGGTCGTCGGCGCGACCGCGTTCTCCCGGCTCATCGGGGTTCCCGACCTCATCACCATCGACATGGGCGGCACCAGCCTGGACGCCTCGCTCGTGCTGGACCACCAGCCGCTCATGCACCAGGGCGCCCAGTTCGAGGGCATGCCGCTGAACATCAGCTCGCTGAACATCCAGACCATCGGCGCAGGCGGTGGTTCGCTGGCCTGGCTGGACGACGCGGGTGCCCTGCAGGTCGGCCCGGCCAGCGCCGGCGCCGTGCCCGGGCCCGCCGCGTACGGTCGCGGCGGGACGCAGCCGACGTTCACGGACGCGGCCGTGGTCGTGGGGCACCTCGGCGGGGACTCACCGCTGGGCGGAACCCTGCGGCTGGACGAGGAGCTCTCCCGCGGGGCTCTCAAACCGATCGCCGACGAGCTGAACATGGGACTGGAGGAACTCGCGCGCGGGATCCTGCAGATCTCGGTCAGCAAGATCACCGGTGCGGTCCGCGCCATCACCGTCGAGAACGGGCTGGACCCCAGCGGCTTCGCCCTGCTGTCGTTCGGCGGCGGCGGAGGACTGGTCGCCGTCGACGTCGCCCACGAACTGGGGATCCCCCGCGTCATCGTCCCCCCGGGACAGGGTGCGTTCTCGGCCCTCGGCATGCTGATGGCCGACGTCCAGCACGACTACGCCCGCACCGTCGTCACCCCGCTGGCCGAGTTCGGCGAGGACCGGCTGCGGCACGTCGAGGCGATCTTCGCCGGGATGGAGACCGAGGCCGGGCAGGCGCTGGCCGACGAGGGGTTCACGCCCGGGTCCTCGGCCCTGACCCGCTCGCTGGACGTGCGCTACTCCGGCCAGGAGCACGCGGTGTCGGTGCCCGCCCCCGCGGTCGGGCCCGGTTTCGTCGACGACGTCGCGAGGGTGTTCGCCGACCTGCACCTGCGTCAGTACGGACACGTCCAGGACGCACCCGTGGAGATCACCACGTTCCGGGTGCGGGCCGTGGGTCTCATCGAGGACCCCGAACTGCCGGTCGTCGCACGCAGGGGGAGTGGTGCGCCGCAGCCGTTCGGCCACCGTCCGGTGCACACCGCGACCGGACCGGTGGAGTACGCCCTGCACCTGCGTGAGGACCTGCTCGCCGGCGACGAGGTGACCGGGCCCGCCGTCGTGGTGGAGCACACGGCCACGACCGTCCTGCACGCCGGTGACGTCCTGACCGTCGGCCGGCTGGGCGAACTCGTGATCGACATCGCCACCACGTCAGAGGGAGAGCGCGCGTGAGCGGCCAGAACTCCGCCATCACCAACGAGGTCATCCGGCACGCGCTCCTGTTCGCGGCCGACGAGGTCGCCAAGAGCCTGAGCCGCACGGCGTACAACACCGTCGTCTACGAGATCCGCGACTACGGCATCGGCATCCACGACGCCGCCGGCGACGTGGTGGCCGACGCCCCCGGCGTCGCCCTGTTCACCCGCGGCAACGACTACGGCATCAAGAAGGCCGTCGAGTTCCTCGGCGGCCCGCAGGCCATGGGCGCGGGTGACGTGTTCATGCTGAACTACCCGTACTGGTCGTCCGCGCACGCGCTCGACGTCCTGGTGTTCGCCCCGATCCACGCCGGTGATCGCCTCATCGGGTACGCCTCCTGCCGCATCCACGTCCTGGACCTGCAGCAGAAGGACCCCGGGTACGTCCTGGACTCGCGCTCGATGTACGAGGAGGGGATCTTCTTCCCCGCCGTGCGGCTCTACACCGGTGGGCAGCAGAACACCGACATCTACAACATCATCCAGTTCAACAGCCGCATCCCGGACCGCACGATCGGCGACATCCAGGCTCAGGTGGCCGCCGTGTTCGCCGGTGTGCGGCGCACCCAGGCGATCGTCGAGCGGCACGGCGTCGACGCCGTCGTGGAGGCGATGGCGGCGATCAACGAGCACGGCGAGAAGCTGGCGCGGCTCGCCCTGGCGAAACTGCCGAAGGGCACCTGGTCGGCCGAGGACCTCGTCGACTCCGACGGCATCTCGCTCGACGTCCCCGTGACGCTGCGGGTCACCGTCACCGTCACCGACGACGAGTTCATCGTCGACTGGCGCGGCACCGACCGGGACGTCGAAGGGCCGATCAACGTCCCCTACGGCGGCACCGAAGCCATCAGCAGCCTCATCTTCAAGGCGCTGACGACGCCGGACACCCCGGTCGTCGCGGGCAACTTCGCCCCGCTGCGCACGATCACCGAACCCGGTTCGGTCGTGCACGCCGTCCCGCCCATGCCGACGTTCACGCTGTGGACGAACATCCTGGCCGGCGAGGTGGTCCTCAAGGCCCTCGCCGTCGGGATGCCCGACCGGATCCCGGCGTCGTCGGGTGGGGACGTGAGCTCGATGATGGGCCTGGGCGTGAACCCGCGCACCGGCGAGTCCTGGCTGGAGGCGACCAACGAGGCCGTCGGTTTCGGTGGCCACGCCGGCGGCGACGGCGAGGACGGCATCATGCACCTGTCCGAGCCGGGCTGCCGGAACAACCCCGTCGAGGTCCTGGAGACGAAGGCGCCGATGGTCATCGACCACTACGGCTACCGCCCCGACTCCGGTGGCGCCGGGCGCCACCGCGGCGGTGTCGGCGTCAGCCGCGTCTACCGGTTCCTCGCCGACTCCAGCGCGATCTGCCTGGTGTACAAGACGAAGTCGGCGCCGTACCCGCTCCAGGGCGGCATGCCCGGCACGAACAACCACATGGTGAGCAACCCGGGCACGGACCGGGCGCAGAACACCTCCGGCCGCTACGTCCACCTCGCGGCGGGTGAGGTGCTGGCGAACAACACCGGCGGCGGAGGCGGGTACGGCGACCCGTTCGAGCGTGACCCGGCGGCCGTCGCCCGCGACGTCCGCAACGAACTGGTCTCGGTCGGCGCCGCGGCTTCGCAGTACGGCGTCGTGGTGTCGGCGGACGGCACGGTGGACGAGCACGCGACGACGGAACTGAGGAGCGCCCGTGTCGGCTGAACCCGGCGGGGACCTCGTCGTCCGCGACGCCCTCGTGTTCGACGGCTGGTCGCCGGAACTGCTCGAGGCCGACGTGCGGATCGCCGGCGGGGTCGTCGCGGAGATCGGTCCCCGGCTGCGCGTCCCCGGCGGGGTGCGGGAGGTGGCGGCGGCCGGCTGCGTCGTCACGCCTGGCCTCATCGACGCGCACTTCCACGCCTACGCCGTGCACCTGCACACCGACGCCATCGAGCGGACCCCGCTCAGCTACGTCGCGCTGGCCGGTCAGCACCGGTTGTCGGCCGCGCTGCGCCGCGGTGTCACGACCGTGCGCGACGTCGCCGGCGGGGACGCGGGGATCGCCAAGGCCATCGCCGAGGGCCACCTGGCCTCGCCGCGGTACCTGTACACCGGGGCGGCGCTGAGCCAGTCCGGCGGGCACGGGGACTGGCGCTCGGTGGAGGACCCGGGGTGCGCGGCGTGCGGCGGGCACACCTGCGAGGTCGTCGACGGGGTGGAACCGTTGCGCCGCACCGTGCGGGAACGGTTCCGGCAGGGCGCGCACGCCATCAAGATCATGACCTCGGGTGGGGTGGTCTCCTACACCGACCCGATCCGGATCCCGCAGTACTCCCCGGAGGAGATCGCCGTCGTGGTGGCCGAGGCCACCCGGCGCGGCAGCTACGTCGCGGCCCACGCCTACTCGCCCGAGGCGATCGTGCACTCGGTCGGGAACGGGGTGCGCTCGATCGAGCACGGGAACCTCCTCGACGGGCCCACGGCGGCGGTCATGGCCGCCGCGGACGCGTTCCTGGTGCCGACGCTCGCCGCGTACGACGCCATGGACCGGCGAGGGGTCGAGGTCGGGCTCGCGCCGGTGTCGCGGGCGAAGAACGCCGAGGTCCTGCGCTCGGGGCAGGAGGCGGTCGAGATCGCCCGCGCCGCGGGCGTGCGGACCGGCTGGGGTTCGGACCTCATGGGCGAACTCGCCGACGAGCAGCTGACCGGGCTGCGGTTGCAGGCCGAGGTCCTCGGCCCGCTCGGCGCCCTGCGTGCCGCCACCCGCACCAACGCCGCGCTCCTGCAGCGCGACGACCTGGGCCGGGTCGAACCCGGTGCCCGCGGCGACCTCGTCCTGTGGAACGGGAACCCGCTGGAGGACCTCGCCGTGGTCTGGGACGAGAAGCACCCCCGGACCGTCGTCCAGGGCGGCACCGTCCTCACCCTCTGACACCCGCACCACAACGGCCCCGGGGAGCCGACCCACCCCCCGGGGCCCCCCACCCCTCCGTGATCAAGGATTCAGATCCGGCGATCAAGGAACCGGCGCCTTCACCACGACCGCCGCCGACCGTTCCACGGCAGCCCGAGCAACCCGGCGAGAGCGTGTTCGAAGTGCTGCGCGGTGCCGAGCACCTCGCCCTTGCCGACCACCAGGACCTCCCAGCCCTCACCGCGGAGGTAGGCGCGGCGGGCCTCGTCGTGCGCCCGCGCGGCGGCACCGTCGTGGTCCTCGACACCGTCGTACTCCACGGCCTTGCGCCGCTCCGGCCAGGCCATGTCGAGCCGGTACGGCCTGCGGCCCCCGGGGCGGGGTACCCGGACCTGCGTCTGCGGCGGGGGGAACCCACCGTCGACGATGCGCAACCGGCACATCGATTCGTACGGCGACTCGGCACCGGCGTCGGCCAGCCTGATCAGCTGTCGGGCCTGGGCGACGAACCGCTGCCCCTTCATCGTGGTCAATGCCTCCAGGAGTTCCTCGCGCTCCAGGGTGCCCGCTGCCGCCGCGCGGTCCAGGACGGCGAGGGCGATCGGCCGCGGTGCGAACCGGGCGATGTCCAGCAACGTCCGGCGCAGGGTGGTGACCGGTACGCCGTCGAGCACGGTGACGTCGTCGCGCAGGTCGCAGACGTGCGCCACGATTCCGCTGCGCGACAACGGTTCGGTGCCGATCTGGACGGCCACCTCGAGGGGGAGGGGAACGCCCCGCTCGTGCGGCATCCGCAGGTCGATCCCGTGCAGCCGCGCGGCGGTGCGTCGGCACAGGGCCGCCCCGGCGGGCAGGAAGGGGACCACGGCCCTCCGCCGCACCGCCTCGTCGAGCTCGAGGTTGGCCAGGTCGGCTCGGAGCAGTGGGTCCCTGGGGCCGGCGCGCATGCCGAGGAGGATCGCCGACGACGCAGAACGACGGATCGCGTCGTCCACAGGGCTGTGGACGACGCGACCCGTCGAATCCTTGATCGTCGGGGTTGAATCCTTGATCGCGGGGGGGAGAGAAGGGTCAGTGCGGGAGCTGGCCCCAGGTGCGGGAGCGGCCGGCGGGTTCGACGTGGCGGGGCAGACCCCAGGGGTTGTCGTCACGCAGGGCCGCCGGGAGCAGGTGCGCCGGGGCGTCCTGGTAGGTGACCGCCCGCTGGAAACGCTCGACGGCAGCCGTTCCCACCGAGGTCGTCGCCGCGTTGGTGCTGGCCGGGTAGGGACCGCCGTGGGTCATCGCCGGAGTCACCGCGACACCGGTGGGCCAGGCGTCGAACAGCAGCCGCCCGACGCGCGTGGTCAGCAGCTGCACGAGAGCGTGCAGTTCGGGGGAGTCCTCTCCCGGGCCCGTGTGCACGGTCGCCGTCAGCGATCCCGGGAAACCCTCGTCGAGGACGCGCAGCAGTTCCCCGGGCCGGGCCGGGTCGTACTCCACGACGACGGACAGCGGGCCGAACGCCTCGTCCAGCAACGCCTCGCCCTGCTCGAGGAGGACCTGCGGCGTCGTGCGCGCGAAGGTCGGGGAGGCGGAGGTGACGCCGTCGGACTCGAGCAGCTCTCCGGCGACGAGGGTGTCGACCGCCGGGGTGCTCAGGACCGCCGTGCGCCGGGCCGCGTATCCCGCGCTGATCCCCGGGTGCAGCAGCGGTTGCGGCTGCACCTCCTCCGCCGCCGCCACGAGGGCGTCCTCGAGCCCGTGCCCGGTGGGCACGAAGAGGAATCCGGGTTTGGTGCACAACTGGCCCGCCGAGCCGGTGACGCTGGTGACGTACCCGGCGGCGATCTCGGCGCCCCGGGCCGCCAGCGCGGCGGGGGTGACGACCACCGGGTTCACGCTGCCGAGTTCACCGTAGAACGGGATCGGGCGCGGGCGGTCGGCCGCGACGCGGGCCAGCGCGGTGCCGCCGGCGGTGGAGCCGGTGAAACCGGCGGCGCAGATGCGCGGGTCGGCCAGGGCGTCCAGCCCCGCCTGCTGACCGTGCACGACCTGCAGCGTCGCGGCGGGCAACCCGGCCGACTCCAGGGCCTGTGCGACGACGGCGCCGGTGCGCTGGGACAACCGGGGGTGCCCCGGGTGCGCCTTGAGGACGACCGGGCAGCCCGCCGCCAGCGCCGACGCGGTGTCGCCGCCGGCGACGGAGAAGGCGAACGGGAAGTTGCTGGCCCCGAACACCAGCACGGGCCCGATCGGGGCGCGGTAGCGACGCAGGTCCGGCCGCGGGCCGAGGACGAAGTCCGGGTCGGGTTCGTCGATGCGCACGTCGAGGAAGTCGCCGTCCAGGCACAGCTGGGCGAACAACCGCAGCTGGGTGGCGGTCCGCAGGAGCTCGCCGGACAGGCGGGGCGCCGGCAGGTGCGTCTCGGCGACGGCCAGGTCGACGAGCTCGGCGGCGTGCTCCTGCAGCGCGTCGGCCGCCTGCAGCAGCGCTGCGGCGCGGGTGCTCGGCGGGATCTGCGCGATCAGCGGCGCGGCGCCGGCGGCGGCCCGGAGGACCTCCTCCAGCTGCGCCGGCGACGTGTCCGCCGGGACGGGCGTGGTCGTCACGGTCATCGGGGAGGTCCTCCTGGGATCGCTGCGGGACTCAGAACGAGAAGCCCCGCGGGTACGGGTCGGTCGGGTCGAGCATGTACTGGCCGATGCCGGTCACCCAAGCCCGGCCGGTGATGGTGGGGACGACGGCGGGCTTCCCGCCGATCGTGGTCTCGCCGATCAGCCGGCCGGTGAACCTGCTGCCGATGAAGGACTCGTTGACGAAGTCCTCGTGCAGGCCGAGTTCACCGCGGGCGTGCAGCTCGGCCATCCGGGCCGACGTGCCCGTGCCGCAGGGGGAGCGGTCGAACCAGCCGGGGTGGATGGCCATGGCGTGCCGGGAGTGCTGCGCGGTCGAGCCGGGGGCGATGAACTCGACGTGGTGGCAGTGGTCGACGCCCTCGATCTCCGGGTGGTGCGGCGGGTCGCTCTCGTTGATCGCGTCCATGATCGCCAGGCCCGCGCGGACGATGTCGTCCTTGCGCGCCCGGTCGAACGGCAGACCGACGTCGTCGAGGTCGACCATGGCGTAGAAGTTCCCGCCGAAGGCGAGGCTGTAGGGGACCTCGCCCAGCCCCGGAACCTGCACCGTCGTGTCCAGCCGGTCGCAGTACGACGGGACGTTCTCCAGCGTCACGGCGTCCGCGTGCCCGTCGGAGACGTGCACCGAGGCGATGACCAGCCCGGCGGGGGTGTCGAGCCGGATCGTCGTCACCGGCTCGGTGACCGCGACCATCCCCGTCTCCACGAGCACGGTCGCGACGCCGATCGTCCCGTGCCCGCACATCGGCAGGCAGCCGGAGACCTCGATGTACAGGACGCCGAAGTCGGCGTCCGGCCGCGTGGGCGGCTGCAGGACGGCGCCGCTCATCGCGGAGTGACCACGAGGCTCGTTGACCAGCAACTGACGCAGGTCGTCCAGGTGCTCGATGAAGTGCAGGCGCCGCTCGTTCATCGTGGCACCCGGGATCACCCCGACCCCACCGGTGACCACCCGGGTGGGCATGCCCTCGGTGTGGGAGTCGACGGCGGAGAAGAGCCTCGTGGTCCGCACGGGTCAGACCGTCGCGCGGTTCGCGAGAGCCTTCATCGCGCGCTCCATGTCGGCGCGCACCTGGGCCTCGTGCTCGGCCGTCAGCGGTCCCCGCGGCGGGCGGCACACGCCGCCGAAGCGGCCGACCATGTCCATGCCGAGCTTGATCGCCTGGACGAACTCGGTGCGCGAGTCCCAGCGGAACACCGCGACGAGTTCGCGGTACAGGTCGCGTGCCTCGGCGTACCGGCCGGCGACCATGTGGTCGTAGATCTCGACGGACTCGGCCGGGAACACGTTCGGGAAACCGGCGAACCAGCCGACGGCCCCGTCCACCATGAGCTCGAACAGGACGTCGTCGGCGCCGGCGATGACGTCGATGTCGCACAGTTCGCTGATCTCGAAGGCGCGGCGGACGTCACCGCTGAACTCCTTGACCGCCACGACGTTCTCGAACTGGTTGATCTCGGCCACCAGGCTGGGCACCAGGTCGACCTTGGTGTCGATCGGGTTGTTGTAGGCCATGATCGGCAGGCCGACCTCGTCCAGGTGGCGGTAGTGCTCGACGACCTGCTCGCGGCTGGCGCGGTACATGGTGGGCGGCAGGGACAGCACACCGTCGGCGCCGTCCTCGGCGGCGAGCTCGGCCCAGTGCTTGGCCTGGTGCCAGCCCGGGCCGTGGACGCCGGCGATGACGATGCCGCGGCCGGCGACCGCCTCGACGGCGACCTGGATCACCTTGCGGCGTTCGTCGTCGGTCAGCGAGGAGTACTCGCCCAGCGAGCCGTTGGGGCCCACGCCGTGGCAGCCGTTCGAGACCAGCCAGTCGCAGTGCTCGGCGAACTTGTCGTAGTCGACGGCCAGGCCCGCGGGGGCCGAGGCGTCCTCCTTGTACGGCAGCGCGGTCGCGACGACGACGCCGCCGAGGTCGAACTTCTTCTTCTCGGCCATGGTCTTCTCCTGTCGGGTACGGGTCATTCAGGGGTGTCCGCCGTCGGACGGGTCGCGATGTCGCCGAGGCGCACCGGGACGGCGATGGGACGTTTGGGGAAGTGCGGCACCTCGCGCAGCGCGGGGTTGCCGGTGGCGGCGGCGAAGAACTCCTCGACGCTGCGGCCGCAGATGCGGCCCTGGCAGATGCCGAGCCCGGCGCGGCTGGTCAGCTTCAGCGACTTCAGGCCCTGGGCGCCGGTGACCTGCGCGCACCGGCGCATCTCACCGGCGGTGACCTCCTCGCAGCGGCACACCAGGGTGTCCTCGCGCAGCCAGTCCGTCCAGCCCGTGCCGATGCCGTGCGCCGCTTCCAGCCGGTCGGCGAACCGCCGGCCCGCGGTCCGCCTCCGGCGGTCGGCCGGGGACGGTTCGACCCCCGCGGCGACGGCCCCGGCGATCCGGCCCTCGACCAGGGACAGGTCCACGCCGCCGATGCCGGTGAGCTCACCCGCCGCCAGGACCCCGGGCACGGACGTGCGCTGGTCGTCGTCGACGACGACCCGACCGGCCGCGTCCAGCCGGCAGCCGGCGGAGGTGGCCAGCTCGGTGCGGCCGACGAAACCGTGGCTGACGCACAGGGCGTCCACCTCCACGGTCCGCTCGGTGCCCGGCACGGACCGCCAGTCGGCGTCGACGGCCGCGACCGTCACCGCCTCCACCCGGTCCTGGCCGTGGGCGGCCACGACGGTCGTACCGGCGCGGTAGGGGATGCGGTGCCGGGCGAGTTCGCGGACGTACTCGACGAGTTCACCGGCCTTGCCGGCGGCGGAGGCCAGTTCCCACGGGCGGGCGGCCCAACGGGTCAGCAGCCTGGGCCAGCTGCTGGCCTCGACGACCTCCACGACGTGCGACCCGGTGCGCAGCAGGCTGGCGGCGACGGGCAGCAGGAACGGTCCCGCGCCGGCTACCAGCACCCTGCGGCCGACCGCGATCCGCTCGCCCTTGGCCAGCGTCTGGGCGGCACCGCCGGAGTACACCCCGGGCAGGTCCCAGCCCGGGAAGGGCAGCGTGCGCTCGTGGGCACCGGTGGCCAGGACGAGCCGAGCGGGGTCGAACGTGCGGCGGACCCGGTCGGCGCCGTCGACCGGGCCGACGAGGACGTGCACGCGCGGCGGGCCGTCGGGGCGGCCGTCGACGGTCCAGACCTGGGCCTCGGTCACGACCTCGCAGCGCGGGTGGGCGCGCAGGGCGGCGGCCGTGCGGCGGAAGGTGCCCAGGCCGTGGTGCAGCCGGTCCTCGTGGGCGGCCGGGCGCTCGGGCGGCAGGTGCCGCCAGTACTGGCCGCCGAGGTCGTCGGAGGACTCCAGCAGCACGACGGTGGCGCCGTGCTCGACGGCCGCGAGGGCAGCGCTCATCCCGGCCGGGCCGCCGCCGACCACCAGGACGTCGGGGGTCTCAGTCACGGGGCAGCTCCTCGCGGCGTTCGTGCTGCAGCCCGACGACGTCGCCGTCGACCGCGCGGCGCTGGCAGGCGCGCACGTCGCGCAGCCCGTTGACGGTCACGAGGCAGTCGAAGCAGACGCCGATGCCGCAGAACACGCCGCGCGGACGGCCGGTGCGGCCGGCCGAACGCCACGAGGAGCGCCCGGCGGCCAGCAGGACGCCGGCGATCGTCTGACCGGCGACGCCCTGCAGTTCCTCACCGTCCACCTCGAGCGTCAGCGGCTGCGGTCCGGCCGGTTGCACGACGTCCTGCGACCGGGGGACCATCCGCGGACCGTTCACGAGAGGACCTCCTGGAGGTGGGGAGCCAGCGACGGGCGGGTCAGCGCGAACTCGTCCGCCAGCGCAACGCCCGTGCGGCCGTGGACGAGGCCTTCCACGATCTCGGCCGTGCCCAGGCACAGGCCGATGCCCGCCCCCTCGTGGCCCGTGGCGTGGAACAGGCCCGGTAGCCGCGGGTCCTCGCCGATGAGCGGCAGGTGGTCGGGGACGAAGGGCCGGAACCCCCCGTAGGCCCGCATGGCGTGCACGTCGGCCAGGAACGGGAACAGCGCGATCGCCTTGCGGGCGAGTTCGGCCAGCACGTGACCTTCGAACCGGTCGTCGAAACCCCGGCGCTCGCGCGAGGACCCGATGAGCACGGTGCCGGCGGGGGTGGACTCCACCACGCTGGAGGTCTGCAGCTCGGCCGAGCCCGACCCGACGGCGCCGACGTAGTCCGCGTCGTAGACCTTGTGGTGGATGCGTTGCGGCATGCGGGCCGTGACGAGCACCGTGCCGCGACGCGGCTTGACCGGGACGCGCACCCCCAGCCGGGCCGAGACCTCGGCCGACCAGGGACCGGCCGCGACCACGACGGCGTCGCCGTGGACGTCACCGGCGGCGGTGCGCACACCGGTGATCCGCCCGCCGGTCAGCAGCGGGGCGAGCACCTCGCGGTGCTGGTGGACGACCGCGCCGTGCACCCGCGCCGCCGCCAGCAGGGCCTCGGTCGCGACGACGGGCTGCACCTGGGCGTCGTCGGGGTAGTGGACGGCGAGTTCGACCTGCGGTGTCAGGTCCGGCTCGAGGTCGCGCAACACCTCGCCGGCGACGTCCTCGGCCCGGATGCCGACCGCGCGCTGGTCGGCGGCGAAGGCGGCCAGCCCGGCCGCGCCGGCGGGAGTCGTGGCGACCACGACACCACCCTTGGGATCGAACTCCAACGACGGGAAGCCGGTGGGGAGTTCGTCGCGCAGTTCCTCGTCCAGTCGCCGCCACAGTTCCAGCGAACGCAGCGACAGGTCGAGTTCGGCGCCCGGGCCCTTGTCCGACACCAGGAGGTTTCCCTCACCGCCCGAGGAGGTGCCGCCGGCCGAGGGGCCACGGTCGAGGACGACCACCTCGGCGCCCGCGCGGGCGAGGGCACGGGCGGTCGCGGCGCCGACGATGCCGGCCCCGACGACGACCACCCGGGCGCTGGAAGAGCTCACCTCAGTACTATGTCACACCTCGACTACCCGTCGGCTGTCCTTCGTGTTACGGCGCAGTTAAGTTCCTGCTCGGCGCCGTCGGCCGGGCGTTCAGGGCGGCTCGCCTCGCTGGACTCCCTCTGCGGCGTGAGTCAGAATGCGGAGCGCAGCACCTCACCTCGCGAGGCGCGCTTCGGTACACGGTTCAGGGAGACTCATGGCTGACGGTTCGGCCGCATCACCGGTCACACGGCTCGCGCCGACCACCAGCCTCCGCGAACGGGTGGAGAAGCAGCTCGCCGACCGGATCACCGCCGGGGAGATGGCGCCGGGGGAGGTCTTCTCCGCCCCCGCCCTCGCCGTCCAGTTCGGGGTTTCGGCCACCCCGGTCCGCGAGGCGATGCTGAACCTCGCCAAGCGCGGGCTCGTGGAGATCGTCCGGAACAAGGGTTTCCGCGTCACCGAGATGAGCCGGGCCGAACTCGAGGCGATCGTCGACGTCCGGCAGTTGCTGGAGGTTCCCGCGGTCGGCCGTCTCGCGGGCAAGCTGACCGCGCCCCAGGCGCGCAAGTTGCGGCGCCAGGGCCAGACCATCGTGACGGCGGCGGAGAAGGGGCAGCTCGGCCCCTACCTCGAGGCCGACCTCGAGTTCCACCTCGGCCTGCTCGACCTGGTGGGGAACCCGCGGCTCGTCGAACTCGTGCGCGACCTGCGCGCCCAGACCCGTTTGACGGGGCTGGCCACCATGCTGGGCAGCAGGACCCTGGAGATCTCCGCGCAGGAGCACCCGCGGCTCGTCGACCTGCTCGAGGCCGGGGACCGGCAGGGCGCGGAACGCCTGATGCACCAGCACATCGGTCACGTCCTCGGCTGGTGGTCGGGAGTCCCCGAGGGCGAGTGATGCCCCGACGCCACGAAGCCCGCCCCGGACGTTCCGGGGCGGGCTTCGTCGTCCGGTCGTTCAGACCTTGGGGGTCAGGGTGCGGAAGGCCGAGGAGTGCCACACCAGGGGTTCGGTGTCGGGGGCGGTGCCCATGGCGTGCACCTGCAGCAGGACCACGTCGTGGTCGCCGGCGGGAACCTCGGAGTAGATGGAGCACTCCATCCACACCGGCGCGCCGTGGATGAAGTTGGCGCCGGAGTCCAGCGTGGTGGTGGCGATGCCGGCGAAGCGGTCGGTGGCATGCAGGGCCTTGGAGGCCAGCTGGCGGGCGGCCAGGTCGTGGGCCTCGCCCAGGACCGAGACGCCGATGCGCGCGCCTGTCTTCAGCTTGGGCCAGCTGGAGGAGGTGTGCTGGACGGCGAAGAGCACCAGCGGGGGGTCCAGGGAGATGCCGACCTGGAAGGAGGAGGCGACCAGCACCACGGGCTCCTTGTCGTGCTCGCCCTCCACGACGGCGGACAGGGCCGCCACGCCGGAGGGGAACAGCGCGAACGTGGTCCGCAGCGCCATGGGGTCGTCGTCGAAGGCGACGAGGTCGAGTTCCGTGGTGAGCACGTCGGGTTCCTCCTGGTCAGTGGACGGGGGGCAGGCCGAGACGCTCACGGAACGTGGCGCCGGTGGGTTCGGGGTCGAAGACCCCGTTCTTGACCAGCAGCGGGACGACCTCGTCGAAGAAGGTCCACGCGCCGGTGGGGACCGGGATCGGCTGCAGGTTGAAACCGTCGACGGCCTTGCCGCGGTACCACTCGGTGATCTGGTCGGCGACCTGTTCGGGAGTGCCGATCATCTGCAGGTGGCCCGAGCGGCCGATCGTGGAGAAGTGCCGGCGCAGGTCGCCGACGGTCGTCCGGCCGGTGCGGCGGACGTCCTCGGCGATCATCCCCAGCCACGACGTCCCCTTGGCGTTCTCCTGGGTCACCAGGTCCTCGGCCGTGACGACGCGGTCGGCGTCTGCGGTGCTGATGTCGAAACCCAGGACGTCGGAGACGTCCTGGGCGTACTCGTCCTTGCCCGCGGCTTCCCGCACCTGCTGGTAGAGGCGCTGAGCCTCCTCCTCCGTCGATCCGACGACGGTGTTCAGCGCCGGGACGAACTTGAGGTGGTCGGGGTTGCGGCCCGCAGCCGTGGTCGCGTCCTTGATGCGGCGGTAGGTCTGCTGCGCGGTCGGCAGGTGGTTGACGACGCCGAACAGGACCTCGGCGTGCCGCGCCGCCACGGTCAGGCCGTTGGCCGACTGGCCGGCCTGGAACAGCACCGGGTAGCCCTGCGGGGGTCGCGGGGTGTCGAGGGGCCCGGCGACGTGGAAGAAGTCGCTGTGGTGGTCGACGGGGTGGATGCGGTCGGCCCGGGTCTGCAGGCCCGTGGCGCGGTCGACGACGATCGCATCGCGTTCCCAGGACAGGCAGAGGTCCTTGAAGACGCTGATGAAGGCGTCGGCACGCTCGTAGCGACGCGCGTGGTCGGGCAGTGCGCTGCCGAAGTTCGCGCCCGCGCGGGGGTCGGAGGTGGTGACGATGTTGATGCCGGCGCGGCCGCGGGAGAGGTGGTCGAGCGTGGCGAACTGCCGGGCGACGTTGTACGGCTCGCTGTAGGTCGTCGACAGCGTGGCGACCAGACCGATCCGGTCGGTGACGGCGGCCAGGGCGGAGAAGAGCGAGACCGGTTCGAGCGGGGAGAGCAGGTGGTCCCACTCCTCCGGAGGCAGGGCGAGCTTGTCGGCCTGGAAGAGGGCGTGGAAGCCGGCGGTCTCCGCGCGGCGGGCCAGTTCGGTGTACCAGGACAGGTCGGTGGCGCGTTCGACCTCGTTGCCGGGCAGGCGCCACGCGCCGCTCGCGTAGGTGCCGGGCTGGACCACCAGGGACAGGACGAGCACGGATCGGTTCCTTTCGGTGGGCCCTCGCGGGGCTCTGGCGGACCGGGCGATCGCGCCCGCCGGACCTGGCGGAGCGTGGTCGGAACGTGTTTCCCGTGGCGCCGGACACTACAATGTCACACAGCGTCAGCCAATGGCGGTGAGCGCGGATGCGGCGGGGGTTACACGAACGTAACACGCACGCAACAGCATGCGTGACATAGTACTGAGGCGGCACCGTTCCCCTGCGGAGGACGTCCGCGGATCCGTCGGACGAACGAGGAAGGAGCCGGTGGCATGACGCAGGTGGCTGCGCTGGCGGGAGTTTCCAAGCGGTTCGGCAACACCCAGGCGCTGCGATCGGCCGACCTCACGGTGACCGCCGGCACGGTGCACGCCGTCGTGGGGGAGAACGGTGCCGGGAAGTCGACCATCGGCAAGGTGCTGGCCGGGTTGTACACCCCCGACGAGGGGGAGATCACCGTCGACGGGCAGGCCGTCGGCCGGTGGAGCGTCAAACGCGCCCAGCAGCACGGCATCGTCATGATCGCCCAGGAGCTGTCGCTCGTCCCCGACCTGACGGTCGCCGAGAACGTCTTCCTCGGCCTCGAGCACCACACGGTGGGGTTGCTCACCCCCGACCTCGTGCAGCGCTACCGCGCGCTGGACGAGACGGCGGGTTTCGGGCTGGACCCCCGGGCGAAGGTCCGCAGCCTCAAGATCGCCGACCAGCAGAAGGTCGAGATCATGCGGGCGCTGGCGCGCGAGGCGCGGGTGCTCATCCTCGACGAGCCGACGTCCTCGCTGACCGGGCACGAGACCGAGCAGCTCCACCAGGTCATGCGCGACCTCACCGCGCAGGGCACGGCCGTCATCTACGTCTCGCACTTCCTCGACGCCGTGCTGTCCGTCAGCGATGTCATCACGGTCATGCGCAACGGCGAACCCGTCGCGACGGCCGGCATCGGCGAGTGGACCAAGCAGCGCATGGTCTCGGCCATGCTCGGCCGCGACCTCGAGTCGGCGTTCCCCGACCGTCCCGCCGCCCCCGCCGGCGTCGAACCCGTCCTGGTGGTCGACGGCATCGCCGGACCCGGTGTCCGCGAGGCCTCCTTCGTCGTCCGGCCCGGCGAGGTGGTCGGCCTGCTCGGCCTCGTCGGCAGCGGCCGCAGCGAGATCGCCCGGCTGGTCTTCGGTGCCGAGCAGACCACCGCGGGCACCATCAGCTGGCGGGGTGAGGTGTTGCCGCGCAGACGGTCCGTCGGTGACTCGGTGCGACGAGGCCTGTCGATGGTCCCCGAGGACAGGCACGGGCAGGGCCTGTTCCTCATGCGGTCCATCCGCGAGAACATCAGCCTGAACTCGCTGCGCTCGTTCTCGAAGCTGGGTTTCCTCAGCCGCCGCCGCGAGGCGCAGGCCGTCGCCGGGCTCGTCGAGCGCGTCGGCGTCCGCCCGAACGACCCCCGCCTCGAGGTCGAGGGACTGTCCGGCGGCAACCAGCAGAAGGTCCTGCTCGCCAAGTGGCTCATGAACCGCCCGGGCCTGGTGATCCTCGACGAGCCGACCCGCGGGGTCGACATCGGCTCGAAGTTCGCGATCTACCAGCTCGTCGCCGACCTGGCGGCGGCGGGAACCGCGGTCGTCCTCATCTCCTCCGAGCACGAGGAGATCCTCAACCTCGCCCACCGCGCGCACCTGGTCTCCGAGGGGCGGGTCCTCGACGAGGTGGACCCCGGCGCCGTCGAGCTCGAGGACGTGTTGCGCCGCCTGTTCGCCGCCCAAGAAGACCTGGAGTCCGAGGAGTTGTCCGATGTCGCCTGACCTTGCCGTCCGCCCCGAGAAGACCCAGCAGCCGCGGTTCGACGTCGTCTCCTTCCTGCGTGACTACGCCGTCCTGATCCTGCTCGTCGTCCTCGTCGTCGTCCTCAGCGCGATGTCGCCCGTGTTCTTCACGGCCCCCAACCTGCTGAACATCGTCACGCAGAACGCGCCGGTGGCGATCATCGCCATCGCCGGCACGTTCGTCATCATCTCCGGCAACTTCGACCTGTCGGTCGCCTCCATCTACGCCGTCGGGTCGGTCGTCGCGGCCTCGATCGCCGTGGCCACCGACGACGTCCTGCTCGGCCTGCTCGCCCCGCCGGTCCTGGGCATGGCCCTGGGCCTGGCCAACGGGTTCGCGGTCACGAAGCTGCACGTCCACTCCTTCCTCGCGACGCTCGCCTCGAGCATGGTGTTCGGGTCGCTGGCCGTGATGATCACCGGCGGTTCGCTCATCACGGTCACCGTCGACGGGTTCAGCGAACTGGGCCGCGGCCGCACGCTGGGCGTCTTCAACGCCGTGTGGGTGCTGCTGCTGCTGGTGGTCGTGGGCACCGTCCTGCTGACCCGCACCACCTTCGGCCGACACGTGTTCGCCGTCGGTGGGAACCCGGCCGCCGCGGAACTGTCCGGCCTGTCGGTCGACCGGATCCGGATCCTCGTGTTCGGGCTGAGCGGTCTGGCTGCAGGCATCGCCTCCGCGATCGGCGTCTCACGCATCTCCTCCGGGCAGCCACTGGCCGGTGCGGGTCTGGAACTGCAGGCCATCGCGGCCGTCGTCCTCGGCGGCACGAGCATCAACGGTGGCGCCGGCGCCGTCTGGCGGTCCATCGCCGGCGTCTTCCTCATCGCCCTGATCGGCAACGGGTTCGACCTGATGAACATCAACCCGCAGATGAAGGACCTCGTGACCGGTGTCATCATCCTCGTCGCCGTCGCCGTGGGCGTCATGGGCCGGCGACGCCGCCGCTGACCCCCTCCGACCACCCGAACGCGACAGAACGGAACGCAGCTCCCGTGGAAACCCAGCACATCGGCGCCACCCCCGGCGCGAACCTGTCCCAGGCCGTCGTCGCCGGGGACCTCGTGTTCACCGCCGGCCAGGTGGGCGTCGTCGACGGCGAGCTGCCCGACGACATCGCCGACGAGATCGCCGCCGCGTTCGACAACCTCGAGGCCGTCCTGGTCCAGGCCGGCAGCAGCACGGCCGACATCGTCTCGGCCACCTGCTACGTCGTCGACCTCGCCGACGTACCGGCGATGAACGCGGAGTACGTGCGGCGCATCCCCGAACCGCGCCCGGCCCGGGCGACGGTGCGGGCCGACCTCATCGCGCCCTACCGTTTCGAGATCCAGTGCACCGCCGTGCGCCGGGGCGGCACCGCGTGAGGCCGCTGGTCCTGCCGTTCTCCACCGACGACCTCGACGGGATCGACGAGTCCGTCGCCGGGCACCTGCGCATCGCGCAGTTCACCGGCGAGCTCGGCCAGGTCGTGACGGCCCCGAACTCGACCCGTCCGACCCTGCTCACCGGGTGCGGCGCGCGGGCCGACCTCGACGTGACGGCGCTGCGGCTGGCCGCGGCCGCGGCCGGCCGGGCGTGGTCGCACGTCGAGGCCGCCGAGGTCGACCTGTCGAGCATCGGCGCGGACCTGCTGCCCGCGCAGGACCGCGACCGGGCCTTCGCCGAGGGCCTCGTCCTCGGTGCCTACCGGTTCGACGCGCACCGCACCACCACGCCCCGGTGGACGCCGCCGGTCTGGACGCCGACGGTCGGCGGTCCTGGCTGGGACGCCGGCCTGGCCGTCGCCGCGGCGGTGTGCCGGGTGCGGGACGTCGTCAACGAACCGGCGAACGTCCTGACGCCCTCAGCGCTGGCCGCGCACTGCGTGCAGGTCGGCGCCGACACCGGGTTGACCGTCACAGTGCGGGACGAGGAGTGGTTGCAGGACAACGGGGCTGGGGGGATCCTCGCGATCGGCCGGGGTTCGGTCGAGCGGCCGCTCATGCTCGAGTTCGGGTTCGGTGACCCCACCCGCCCCGTGGACCTCTGCCTCGTCGGCAAGGGCGTGACCTTCGACACCGGTGGGCTCTCGCTCAAGGGTGCCGAGGAGATGATCACCATGCACTCCGACATGGCCGCCGTCCCCACGATCCTGCACGCCATGACGTTCCTCGCGCAGGTCGCCCCGAACCTGCACGTCCGGGCCTTCTGCCCGGTGGTGGAGAACATGCCGGGCCCGCACAGCACGCGGCCCGGGGACGTCGTCACCGCCCGCAACGGCAAGACCATCGAGGTGCTGAACCTCGACTTCGAGGGCCGCACGATCATGTCGGACGCGTTGTCCTTCGCAGGGGAACTCGAACCCGCCCTGATCGTGGACCTGGCCACCCTCACGTACGGCGCGCAACTGGCTCTGGGGCCGCGGATGGCGGCGCTGTTCGGCACCGACGACGCGACGACCGCGGTGACCGCAGCCGCCACCCGTGCGGGAGAGCCGGTGTGGCGGCTGCCGATCCAGGAGTACCTCATGCCGACCATCCGCTCGCGGGTGGCCGACGTCAAGAACTACCCCTACCAGCCGATGGTGCGGGCCACCACGGCGGCGATGTTCCTGCGGGAGTTCATCCCCGAGGACACCCCGTGGGCACACCTGGACATCGCCGGCCCGGCCTGGTCCACCGACGCGCACGAACTCACCACCGAGGGCGGCACCGGGTTCGGGATGCGGCTGCTGGTGGAGTTGTTCCGCTCGCTGGGCGACTGAACCGACGGAGGCTCCCTCGTGCACATCCCCTTCCCCCGGCCGGACCAGGACCCGGAGCGGCCTTCGTCGCGGTGGGTCGACGGGGCGGTGCGGACGTGGCTGCTGACCGCGGTCCTCACCGTTGCGGGGGGCCTCGCAGCCCTGGCGCTGGGCGACCTGCTGCGTGGGGTGGTCGAGTGAGCGACGTTCCGGCGTTGTCCTGCGTCGTCCTGCCGGACAACGCTCCCGCGCAGTTCCTGGCCGACGTGCGCGAGGCCGAGCAGGCCGGCGTCCGCACGGTGTGGACGTACGACCACCTGTCCTGGCGCTCGTTGCGCGGCGGCCCGTGGTTCGGGATGGTGCCCCTGCTGTCCGCCGCGGCCGTGACGACGTCGACCGTCCGCCTCGGGGTGCAGGTCGCCACCCCGAACTTCCGCCACCCCGTGCCCTTCGCGCAGGAGGTCATGACGCTGGACCACCTGTCCGGCGGGCGGTTCGACCTGGGGGTCGGCGCCGGTGCCCGCGACTCCGACGCGGTCGTGCTGGGTCAGCCGGAACTGTCGCTGCGGGAGCGGGCCGACCGCTTCGGGGAGTGGACGACCGTCCTGCGTGACGCCCTGGCGGGCGGGCGGACGTCGTTCACGGGGACGTACTACGACGTGCGCGAGGCCGTCACCGAACCCGGGTGCGTGCAGTCGCCCACCGTCCCGTTCACGGTCGCCGCGACCGGCCCGCGCGGGATGCGGCTCGCGGCGCGGATCGGCACCTCCTGGGTCACCTACGGACCGTTCGGGGTCGAGCAGTCCTCACCGCTGGACTGGGTCTCCCAGGTGGCGGCGCAGACCGAGGCGTTCGGCCGGGTCGAGGCGGAGGTCCGCCCCCGGCGCCGGATCCGCCGCATCGTGCAGATCGGCCTGGACCAGCGGGAGTTCTTCACCGACGCGGACACCTACGCCGAGGTGCTCGCCGGCCTGACGGCGGCGGGGTTCGACGAGGTGACCGTGCACTGGCCCCGGCCCGACGGACGCGGTGTCCCGCGCGGTGCGCTGGAGCGCGTGGTGGAGCTGCACGCCGCAGCTCGCTGATCACCGAAGTGCTTGATCACCAGAGGGCGGGGGTGCCCGTCGTGCGGTGGTCGTGCACGACGGAACTCCTCAGATCCGGACGAGCATCTTCCCCGTGTTGCCCCCGCGCATCATCGACAGGAACGCCTCGACCGCGTGGTCGATCCCGTCGACGACCGTCTCGTCGTAGGCGATCCTCCCCTCCGCGAACCACCCGGTCATCCGCTCACGGAACTCACCGGCCAGGTGGGCGTGGTCGCCGACGATGAAACCGCGCAGCGTCAGCTTCTTGCTCACCAGGTGCCACAGGTTGTCCGGGCCGGGCGGGCGCTCCGTGTCGTTGTAGCCCGAGATCGCCCCGCACAGGGCGGCGCGGCCGTGCGGGTTGAAGACGTCGATCGCGGCCTCGAGGTGGTCGCCGCCGACGTTGTCGAAGAACACGTCGATGCCCTCGGGCGCGGCCTGCGCCAGCTGCTCGCGGATCGGGGCGTCCTTGTAGTTCACGGCCCGGTCGTAGCCGTACTTGGAGGTGAGCAGTTCCACCTTCTCCGCCGACCCGGCCGACCCGACGACGGTCGAGGCGCCGAGCAGGCGGGCGATCTGGCCGACGGCCGTCCCGACGGCGCCGGCCGCGCCGGAGACGAACACCGTCTCGCCCTCGCGCAGCTGCGCGACGTCGACGAGGCCGACGTACGCGGTCAGCCCGGTCATGCCCAGCACGCCCAGGTGCAGGGAGTTCGGGCCGCCGGGGACCTCCTGGACCTTCCGGAACTCCTGCGCCGGTCCCTGGGCCACGTCGCGCCAGCCGAGGTTGTGCACGACCAGCGAACCCTCGGGCAGGTCGGCGCTCGTGGACGCGACGACGCGGCCGACGGCCCCGCCCGTCATCGTCTCGCCCAGGGCGTAGGGCGGGGTGTAGCTCTTGACGTCGTTCATCCGGCCCCGCATGTACGGGTCGACCGAGACGAACTCGTTCTCGACCCGCACCTCGTCCGCGCGCAGGTCCGGCAGCTCCACCTGGACGGTCCGGAAGTCCTCCTCGACGGGCCACCCCGAGGGACGGCTGACGAGCTGGATCTGGGTGCTGGCGACCATGCCCCGAGCCTAGGGGCGTGTCCGACGACCGCGACCGCAGGCGCGTCAGCCGACCGCGGTCCGCTCCTTCTTCACGCGGTACATCGCGTGGTCGGCGTGCTGCAGGAGCTGCTCGAAGGTCCGCCCGTGCTGCGGGGCCACCGCGACGCCGATGCTCACGCCGACGGACACCTCCACCCCGTCCAGCGCCCCGTCCAGCGGCACCGGGTCGGCCAGCCGGTACGTCAGGGACCGCGCGAGGCGGGTGGCGGCCTCGGCGGCCGCGTCGGGGTGCAACCCGGGCAGCGCCACGATGAACTCGTCACCCCCGAGCCGGGCCAGCATCCCCTCGGGCACCGAACGGCGCAGGCGGCGGGCCGTCGTCACGAGCAGGTCGTCACCGGCGGCGTGGCCGAACTCGTCGTTGACCGACTTGAAACCGTCGAGGTCGCAGAACAGCAGCGCGACGGTCGTGTGCGGGTCGCGCAGCGCCGGTTCCACGACGCCCTCGGCGTGGCGCCGGTTGGGCAGCCCGGTGAGCTGGTCGGTGAACGCGAGTTCCTCGATGCGCCGGACGTACGCGCGCGAGCGTTCCCGCTCCACCTCCAGCTGCTGCTGCGCCCGCACCCGCTCGGTGACGTCGTGCTGGACGCCGATGTACTGCACGACGCGCCCGGTCCCGTCGACGACGGGTGCCAGGTGCACCTCGTTCCACCACGGGATGCGCTGCGGCCCACGGTGGTTGAGCAGCACGCCGCGGTACTCCCGCCCCTGCGCGATGGCCGCGCGCATCGCGTCGACGACCGCGCGGTCGGTGTCGGGGCCCTGCAGGAGACGGCAGTTGCGCCCCAGCACCTCCTCGGCGCGCCACCCCGAGAGCGTCTCGAACGCGGAGTTCACGTAGATCAGCGGGTGGTCCGGGCGCAGCACGTCGGCGATCGCGACGCCGCTCGTGGTCGCGGACAGGGCGCGCTGCAGGATCGCCTCGGACGTGCTGGTGAGCCGGGCGGTGGCCGCCGCGGTGGCGATGGCGCTGGCAGGGGCGCTCGCCGGGCTAGGCGCGGGCAGGGCGGCGGGTGCTTCGGGAACCCGCGGCGCGACGCGGGACAGCAGCGAGTGCGCCGCCGCGGCGACCGTGGCCCGGTCGTAGGTCAGGGCGTAGTCGAACATCCGCTCGCGGTCGTGACCTTCGTCGCCGAGGTCCTTGGCCAGCAGCGCGGCCGCGAAGTGCGGGGCCAGCACGACGACGTCCCACTCGCCGCGGACGGGATCCTGCGGGTCGAACGGAGCGCCGCGCACCCCCTCGAGGACACCGGCGGGCAGGTCCTCACCGAGCGCGCAGACGAAACCGACCCGGTCGGCCAGGTCGCGGTAGCGGCTGCGGGTCGCGGGGGTGAAGTGGCGGGCCTCCTGGAACGTCGAGGCGACCACGCACGTCTCGCCCAGGCGCATCGCCTCGCGTTCGAGCTGCTTGCTGAGCTCCACCAGCAGCGCCTTGGGCGCGCGCCGCAGCGGGGTGCCGACGGGCAGCACCGCGAACGGCGACGTCGTCGAGGCGTCGGCGACGGGCACGACCGGCGGCAGCACCAGCTGACCGACCGTCAGCGCCGGGGGCGGCGGCGCGGCGGGCCGGCCGAACATCCAGCCCTGACCCAGGTGGGCGCCCAGCGCGCGGGCGGTGAGCAGGTGCCCCTCGTCCTCGATGCCCTCGGCCAGCACGAGCGCGCCGGACTCCTGGGCGTAGGCGTTGACGGCGTTCATGATCTGCGCGACGGCGGGCCCGGGCCGGTCCTGCACCAGGCGCAGGTCCAGCTTCACGACGTCGGGCCGCAGCAGCGGCATGAAGGCCAGCGACATGGCGTCCGCGCCGACGTCGTCCAGGGCGATGGCCCAGCCCAGTTCGCGGATGCGGGCGACCGTGCGCAGCAGCTCGGCCGGCCGGGCCGCCAGCGCGCGCTCGGTCATCTCCACGACCACCCGCAGCCCACCCGGGGCACCCTCGGCGAGCGCCATGAGCTCCGGCAGCGGGGCGGAGTCCAGGACCTCGGGTTCGACGTTGACGAAGAGCGTCAGCGGGGCGACCAGGGAGTGCTCGACGGCACCGCGCAGGGCCGCGGCCCGGCACGCCTGGTCCAGCTCCGCGAGCACCCCGGCGGCGCGGGCCGCGGCGAACAGCTGGTCCGGACGGTGCAACGGCCCCTGCGGTCCACGGGCCAGCGCCTCGTAGGCCACCACGGCGCCGGAGTCCAGGTCGACGATCGGCTGGAACTCGCTGTGCACCGCGCCCTCGCGCAGCACGTCGTGGATGGTGGGGTCCTTCGTCACCCTGGGTACTTCGGCAGGAGGGCGGCGGGACTGGAACGGCCGTCACCCGTCCGGCACCGCCGCGGGTGGACGGCGTCCGTGAGGTGGGTGACCCGGACACCGCGACGCTCTACGCGGTCGGCAGTCCCTCGGTGACGTGGGCGGCCAGGTGGTCCAGGGTCTGCCGGCCGCCCTCGATCGCGTGGTACTTCTCGACCGCCTCGTCGCGCGCCTGGGCGGTGGGGAAGACGGTGCGCATCCGGAGCAGGGTTCCCCTCCCGTCGGCGGTGAAGGCGAAGACCGACTCGAAGGCGTTGGGGTCGTCGCGGAACTCGCCGTGCCGCAACGAGATCGACACGGGCGGCGTGATCTCCGTCCAGGTGATCCACTCCGGGTAGTCCGTCCCGTCCGGCCCGTGCATGACGAACTCCCACTCACCGCCCACACGGAACTCGAAGGACCGCGTGGTGGTGGTGAAACCCTCCGGCCCCCACCAGCGCGACAGGTGCCGCACCTGCGTGAAGGCCTCGAAGACCCGTTCCGGTGGGGCGTCGATCACCCGGGTGATGGTGATCTCGCGGTCGGTCTGCGTGCTCATCAGCTACTCCTCCGTCGCATCCGGGAGTTCCTGCACGTACGCGTCCAGCCGGTCGAAGCCGGCGTTCCAGAACCGCTCGAAACCGCCGGTCCACTCGTGCACCGACCGCAGGCCCCGGGCGTCGAGGCCGTACAGGCGCTGCCTGCCGGCCTTGCGGTCCCGCACCAGCCCGACCTCGCGCAGCACGCGCAGGTGCTTGGAGACCCCCGGCTGGGGCATCCCCAGTTCCCGGGCCACCTCGGTCACCGGCAGCTCACCCGAGCGCAGCAGGGCCAGGATCTGCCGTCGCTGCGGCTCGGCGATCGCGTTGAAGACGTCCGAGGTCGTCGTTGCGCGGGCCACGGACGACAACATATACCCGTATGGGCATGTGTCAAGGTGACGACCCGGGTGGTCAGTCCTGCGGGTGCAGCCGTACCGCCAGCAGCGCCACGTCGTCCTCCGGCCGCTCGGGCAGCATCTGCTGCAGGACCGCGTCGCACAGGGCGTCGAGGGCGAGGTCCTGCGGGGCGAGCCTGCCCAGGCACCGCGTCAGGCGGGCGAGGCCGTCGTCCAGCGCCTCGCCGCGACGTTCGACGAGTCCGTCGGTGTGGAACAGGACGGTCGAGCCCGCCTCCAGCACGGCGACGCTCTCGCTGCGGGGTACCTCGGGAACCACCCCGAGGAGCAGTTCGGTGGCCCGGGCCTGCAGGAGGGAGACCTCTCCCCGGGGCGAGACGAGGACGGGTGGCGGGTGCCCGGCGTTGGACCACACCAGCCGCCGCACCCCCCGCTGCGCCTCCTGCTCGGTCTGCTCCAGCCGCGCCACCACCGCCGTCGCGGTGGTTCCCACGTCGAGGGTGACCATGGCCCGGTCCACGCCGGCCAGGACGGCGGCGGGCCCGGCGTCGCCGGCCACGGCGATCCCGCGCAGCAGCGACCGGACCTGGGCCATGGCCGCCGCCGCGTCGGTGTTGTGGCCCAGGACGTCACCGATGGTCAGGATCGTCGTGCCGCACGGCTGGACGAAGGAGTCGTACCAGTCCCCACCGACCTGCGCGGACTCCGCGGCCGGGGTGTAGCGCACCACGACCTCGAGGTGGTCCGGCTGCGCCGGCTCGGTGAGCAGCGACCGTTGCAGGGTCTCGGCGAGTTCGCGCTGCTGCCGGTACAGGCGGGCGTTGTCCAGGGCCAGCCCGGCCCGTCCGGCGATGTCGGTCGCGGTGGCGGTCTCCTCCGCGGTGATCGGGCTGCGGGCGGCGCCGTTGGCCAGCATGAGCACCCCCAGGGTCCGTCCGCGGGCGCGCAGCGGGAGGACGAGCAGGGACTCCGGGGCGAGTTCGGTGACGAGGTCGCGGGCCCGGCCCGGTGGCAGCACCGAGGTCAGGTACTCCAGCGCCCGCGAGGGCTGGACCTGTGGCCGGCCGGTGGACAGGGCCTGGTCCAGGAGCGAGCCGGGCCGCAGCACCTGCAGGCGGGTGGCGGCGTACTCGGCCACCACCGGGCGCATCGCCTCCTCGGCGTGCCAGCTGCCGACGTCGCGCAGAGACCGCGTCCCGCGCCGCTCGTCGGTGACCAGGCTGACGACGCACCAGTCCGCCAGCAGGGGCACCACCAGCGGAGCCAGGCGGCCGACGGCCTCCTCACCGTCCAGGGTGCTGGTCAGCTCGCTGGTGACGCCGGCCAGCAGCTCGGCGCGGGCGGTGGCCCGCCCCAGGTGGGCCACGAGCTGCTCCAGCTCGCGGGTGCGGGAGAACAGGTCGTGCTCGACGCGTTCGGCGCGTTCGCGCAGGCGTTCGCTCAGCTCGGCCGAGACCTGGGCCGCGTTCCGGGCGCGCACGTACTCGGTGATGTCGTCGGAACGGTGCAGCAGCAGCACGACCTCGCCGTGCTCGTCGAGGATCGGGACGTTGCGCGGGCTCCAGAACCGTTCCTCGTAGCTGCCGTCGGGCATCGGGATGTCGTACTTCTGCACGGCCATCGTCTGCGGGCGCCGGGTCTCGCGGGCCAGGCTCAGGGAGCGGCGGAGGTTCACCAGCCCGTCGGCGCCGGGATCGTCGGGGTTCATGGGGAAGACCTCGAACAGGCCGCGGCCGACGGTGGCCTCCAGCGTCGTGGCGGTGACCTCCAGCCGGGCCCGGTTGGCCCGCACGATGACGAAGTCCGGCGTCAGCAGCAGCAGCGGGGCGGGGGTCTCGTCGAAGACGCGCTGGAAGTCGGGTTCGGGCAGTGGCCTCACGCCGACTGGTTCCCCTCCGGTCGGGGACGCCCTCCTGAACGGGGTCCGCGTCCGCGGCAGCCTACGGCGGGAGCCGGCCGCGCACCCGTCGGCGTGCACGGCCGGTCCCCGGTCAGGCGAGCGTGACGGTCCGCCCCGTCCGCGCGGACTCCTGCGCGGCCAGCACGACCTTCAACGTCCGCAGCCCCACCTCCAGGTCGGGTTGGGGCTGGACGCCGGTCCGCACCGCGTCCAGGAACGCCGACAGCATCGCGGCGTCGAGGTCGGCGCCGTAGCGCAGGTCCAGCGGAGAACCCGACGCCTCGATCCCACGCACGGAGGCGCCGAAGAAGTCGACGTCGACGGTGCCCTCGGTACCGGCCACCGACAGTTGCAGACCGCCCCAGTTCGGGGCGGAGTCGGGCAGGCTCCACGAGCAGTCGATCGCGGCGACCACGCCGTTGGCGTAGGTGGTGGTCACCAGCCCCGAGGTCTCGGCCCGCGCCCGGTCGCCGTGCAGCACCTGGTTCGTCACCGCGGTGACCGAGGAGGCCTCGACGCCCAGCAGGGCGTCGAGCAGGTCGGCGAGGTGCACGACGTGGTCGGCCAGGGCCCCGCCGCCGGCCAGCCCGGGGTCGGTGAACCACGAGCGCGACGTCGGGAGCTTGCCGTTGTTGGCCCCGCGCACGGCGAACACCTCCCCGAGCCCGGCGGCGCGCAGTTGCGCGAACGCGCTGGAGAAGCGCACCGGGAACGCCATCATGAACAGGATCCCCGCGTCCTGGACGGCCTTGCGCATCGCCAGGGCGTCGTCGAGCGTCGTGGCGAGGGGTTTCTCGCACAGCACGTGCACCCCCGCGGCGGCGGCCACCTCCACCAGCTCGCGGTGCCGGGAGTTCTCGCTGGTGACGACGACGCAGTCCGGGCCCCAGGCGAAGAGCTCCTCGTAGGAGTCGACGTAGGGCGCGCCGAACTGTTCCGCGAACGCCTTCCCACGCAGTTCCGTGGGGTCCGACCACGGTGCGGGGTCGGCGGTCAGGACCTCGACGCCGGGTTCGGCCAGCAGCCGCGGGACGTAGCCGGCGGCGTGGACGTGGGCGAAGGACAGCACGCCGACCTTCATGCGGGGACCTCCATCGGGTGCAGGGTGACCGGCTGGCCGGTCCGCAGGGACTCCAGGGCCGCGTTGCCGATGCGGACCGCCGCGGCACCGTCGGCGGCGGTGACGCGAGCCGGCGGCCCGCCCGCCAGTGCGGTGAGGAACTCCGCGAGTTCCACGTAGTAAGGACTCTCCGCGGGATCGATGTCGGGGATGAGCGCCCCGGCCGCCGCGGTGACCGGCAGGTCGGTCGTGACGGCGCGCTCGGCGCGCGAGTCGTGGCTCAGCGTGCCGCCGGTCCCGGACACCGAGAAACCCGTCGTGAACGCCAGGTGCTGCGGACCCCACACCCCGCTGACCGAGCTGACCGCGCCTGAGTCGTGGGTCAGCAGGACGTGCGCGGCCTGCACGGGAGCCTCCGCCGTCCCCGCACACCGGCGGACCGCGGAGACCGTCCGCACCTCCCCGGCCAGCCAGCGCGCGATGTCGAGGTCGTGCACCATCTGGTCCAGCACTATCCCGCCGGACAGCTCGTCGTCGGCGAACCAGGCGGTGCGGACGGGGAACGCGCCGGAGCGGGAGAACCGCAGGACAGCCAGCTCGCCGAGCCGGCCGGCGGCCACCTCGCGCTGCAGCGCCGCGTACTCGGGGAAGAACCGGACGACCTGCCCGGGGTGGAGCGTGCGGCCCAGCTCGGCGGCCAGCGCGACCAGCCGGGCGGCGTCGGCGTCGGTGCGGGCCAGCGGTTTCTCGCAGACGACGTCCTTGCCGGCACGCAGGGCTGCCTCCACGTACCCGGCGTGGGTGGACGTCGGGGTGGCGACGTCGACGACGTCGACGCGCCCGAGCAGCTCCTCGAACGAGTCCACGACGGTGGCGCGCCCGCCGTGCGCCGCGACGAGTTCGGGCGCCCCGACGGCGGAGAACACCACGACCTCGCGGCCGAGGGCGAGCAGGGCGGGCATGTGGGCGTAGCTGATGGCGCCGGCTCCGACGAGCCCGATGCGCAGGTCGGTCACGGGGTCTCCTCGATCGTCGCCAGCGGACCGGGTCGTTCCCGACGACCCAACCGCCCACGCGTGGACGGGTCAAGGACCCGCGGCGGCGAACGGGCACGTCGGGGCCGACCTAGGGTTGTGCCGTGACCACGGATTCCGCAGTCGTGCTGGCCGTCGACGTCGGCGGAACGGGACTCAAGGGAGCCGTCGTCGACGCCCACGGCCGGTCGGTGGTGCTGCGGGAGGAGCCGTCGCGGGCCGCGGGACGGAACGTGGAGGAGAACCTGCTGGAACTGCTGGACGACCTCGCGCAGGACGCCGCGGCGCGGGGCGTGCAGCCCGTGGCGGTGGGCGTGGGCGCCCCCGGCACCGTCGAGGAGTCGTCCGGAACGATCGTCTACGCCTCCAACCTGGGCTGGCGCCGGTTCCCGCTGCGTGCGGTGCTGGAGGAGGCCACCGGGCTGCCGGTGGCCGTCGGGCACGACGCGCGGGCGGCCGGCCGCGCCGAGCACCTGGCCTCGGTGACCAGCGGGGGTACCGGCGGGAACTTCGTCTTCGTCCCCGTCGGCACCGGCATCGCGGCCGCGATCGTCGTGGGCGGCGTCGCGCTCGACGGGGCCCGCGGGGCGGCCGGTGAGTTCGGGCACGTGATCGTCCACCCCGGCGGTGAGCCGTGCCCGTGCGGCCAGCGCGGCTGCGTGGAGGCCTACGCCGCGGGGGCGGCGGTGCTGCGGCGCTACACCGCCCGCGGCGGGCGGGCGGCGTCCTCGACCGCCGAGGTCGTCGCCCGGCTCGGCGCCGACGCCCACGCCGACGCCGTGTGGGCCGACGCCGTGCGGGCGCTGGCCCTGGGGTTGCAGGGGCTGACGATGCTCCTCGACCCGGCCGAGATCGTCCTCGGCGGTGGGGTCTCGCGGGCGGGACGGGCGCTGCTGGACCCGCTCGCCGGCGAGCTCGGGCAGCTCCTGGCCTGGCGTGCGGCGCCCCCGCTGACCACCGCGCGCTGGGGGACCGGGGCCGGGCGGATCGGGGCCGCGTTGCTGGCCTTCGAACGCGCCGGGATCGTTCCGGAGTTCGTCCCCCCGACCCGGTGAGCCACCCGGGAGCCGTCAGCCGACCCGCCGCAGCACCATGAGGGTCAGGTCGTCGGTCGGGCCCTCGCCGACGTGCCGGGCCACCGCGGCCAGGACCGCGTCGGCGATCCCCTCCGCGTCCTGCGGTTCCCGTCCCGCGACGGCGGCGAGCAGCCCCTCCTCGCCGAGGAGTTCGCCGTCGGGCGACTGCGCCTCGGTGACCCCGTCGGTGTAGAGCACCAGCGCGTCGCCGGGTTCCAGGTCGACGGTCTCGTCGTGCAGGTCCACGTCGCCGAACGGTCCCAGGAGCATGCCCGGCCGACCGACGAAGCGCGGCGCGCCACCCGCGGGGAGCAGCAGCAGCTGCGGATGTCCCGCCAGCGCCACGGTGACCGGGGTGTTCGCCGGGGGCACCTTCACGGCGGCGACCGTCGCGAACCGGTCGTCGAGGGCGTCGTGCACGGCGTCGGCCACCAGACCCAGCAGCCGCGCGGGACTGCTGGTCGCCCCCGCCACCCCGCGCACCGCCCAGCGCAGGGCGGCCGTGGTCGCCGCCGCGCGCGGACCGCGACCGGACACGTCACCGATCACGGCGATCGCGTCCCCGCCCGGCAGCACCCGCAGGTCGTAGAAGTCACCGCTGACCTCCCCGCGCGAGCCGTCGGCCCGGGTCGCGGGGTGGTAGCGGACGGCGAGGTCCAGGCCGGGCACCGCGGGCAACCGCGCCGGCACCAGCTGACGCTGCAGCTGGTCGGCCAGGGCTGCGGCCTCCGCGTGCGCCGTGTCGCGCGCCCGCTGCGCCTGCACGCGCGTCGTCACGTCCCGCTGGACGGCGACGTAGTGGCGCACGCGGCCGAGGGGGTCGGTGAGCGGGGACAGCGACAGCTCGTTGAGGAAGACGGTGCCGTCCCGGCGGCGGTTGGGGATGACGACGGTTCCCGAACGGCGCTCGCGGACCAGCGCGCGGATCCGCGCGGCCGGACCGGCCACGTCGTACCCCGCCTCGGCCAGGTGGTCCTGCAGGAAGCGGCAGTTGCGGCCCACGGTCTCGCTCGCCAGGTACCCGGTCGTCAGCGTGAAGGCGTCGTTGACCCACACCACGGGCTCGTCGGGCAGTGTCACGTCCGCGATGCACACGGCCTGCTGGACCGCTCGCAGCGCGCGGACCAGGACGTCGTCGAGGTCCGTCACGTCCCGCAGCACCCGCAACTCGGACGTGCGGGTGGTACCTGCGGTGTCTTCCACCGGGTCATCCTCACCCTGCGCCTCCGGTCGCGGCGACCCGGGGGGCCGCGTTCTGAAGACGCACGGTGAACCGGTCGACCTCGACCGGCGGCGCCAGGTCGCACGCAGCCCACGCGGCGACGTCGGCGTCCGGCATCCGGTCGGCCACGGTCGGGTCGACGACCAGCGCGACGGCCGAGCAGTCCGGCACCGTCGTGCCGACCACCCGGTTCGGCAGGGACGCGGCGAAGGCCGGCACGTCGCCCCAGACGACGACCGTGCCGGGGCGGTCGGCCAGCAGCGCGGCGACGCGGGTGTAGCCGTCGGGTCCGGTGCGGGCCAGGGCGGCCAGGTGCGGGACGGCCACGACGAGCAGCGCGACCGCGGCCGCGGCGGCGACGATCCGCCCGGGCAGCCACCACCGGGCCAGTTGCGTCAGCCCCACGGCGGCCAGCACGACCAGGGGCGGCACCAGCACGTCGTGGTACTGCGGCAGCTTCAGCGGACTGGCGACGACGGCCACGGTGAAGCCCGCGAGCGCCACCACGACCGGGCGCACGGCCGGCCGCGACCAGCGGGTGGCGCCGAGCACGGCCAGCCCCCACAGCAGTGCGACACCGAGCCAGCCGAGGTAGCGCGACTGGAACCACCACGCGCTCCACCACGGCGGGAACCGGTACAGCGTGCCCGCGACCGACTGCACGGCACCGTCGTCGGCGTGCTGCAGCTGGAACTCCACGACGTAGCGCAGGGCGTCCGGCAGCACCGGACCGAACGGCAGGTAGGTCGCGACGAACACCAGCAGGGCGCTCACGGCGGCCAGCACCACGCCGGTGAGGCTGCGGCGCAACGGGAAGAGGACGGCCAGCGCGACGACCGCGACGACGGCGCCGGTCAGCTTGGACGCCGTCGCGGCCCCCACCGCCACCCCGAGCAGCACCCAGCGGCCGTCGCGCCGCGGGGCCTCGGCGACCCGTTGCGCGGCCAGCACCGCCAGCGCGGTGAACAGCAGCAGCGGCGCCTCCAGCGTCGCCCGCCGGTCCAGGTGGAACGGCACGACGCCGGGGGCCAGCGGCAGCGCGCACCACAGCCCCGCCGCCACGGCACCGGTCCAGAACCCGCCGCAGCGTCGCGCCACGGCGAACAGGACGGCCGCGGTGAGGACCCCGCAGACGGCCGCGGGCGCCCGGTCGTCGACCAGCGAGCCGTCGCCGAGGGAGTGCCCCAGCGCGATGAGCCACTTCGCCAGCGGCGGATGCTCCTGGTTCAGGGAGAAGTCGCCGCGCAGGTACGCCGCGGCCGCACCGCGGTAGACGAGTTCGTCACCCGTCGAGGTGGCGCGACCCAGCCGCCAGCCGAAGGCGAAGACGGCCAGGAGGAGGAGGCCGGTGAGGACCACCGCCCGGACTGCGTGCGTGCTGCGGACGGCCACGTCACGGGACCGTACCCGGTTGGTGACGTTACGTTGCAGCGACGTTCCGCCCGTACCGGTACGTCGCCCGGCGCGCAGCACCAGGCGGCGTGCCGGTTCCCGCCCCGCCACGAGGACCCGTGAAGACCAGACCCGCCACCCTGCTCGTCCCGCTCCTCGCCTTCCTCGCCCTGGCGTGGGTGGGGCTCGCACGCTGGAACGTGGGGCGGTCGGGAGCGTACGACCTCGGGGTCTTCAGCCAGGCCGCGCAGTCGTGGGCCGACGGGCGGTTGCCGTTCAGCGCGATCCGCGGCCTGCCGTTGCTGGGCGAGCACTTCAGCCCCGTCACCGTCCTGTGGGGCGCGGCGTGGTGGGTGTGGCCGGACCCGCGCTCGCTCGTCGTCGTGCAGGCCGCGGCGC
Organism: Kineococcus deserti; assembly: GCF_050871945.1. Lineage (NCBI taxonomy): Bacteria > Bacillati > Actinomycetota > Actinomycetes > Kineosporiales > Kineosporiaceae > Kineococcus > Kineococcus deserti. The sequence goes on from NZ_JBJLSI010000003.1 coordinate 50,402, forward strand.
TCGCGGTGGCCGCGGGCATCGTGCACCGCGCGGCCCGGCGCGTCCTGGGGCCCGGCCCGGCGCTCGTCGTGGCCGGGCTGTTCACGGTGTCGTACGGCGTCGTGAACGTCGCCCGCCTCGACGTGCACGAGGTGTGCTTCGCCACCCCGCTGGTGGCGGCGTCGTGCGCGGCGCTGCTGCAGCGGCGGTGGACGGCGGCGCTGGGCTGGTCGTTGCCGCTGCTGCTGGTCAAGGAGGACCAGGGACCGACGGTCGTCGCGGTCGCGTTCGTGGTGTTCCTGCTGGCGCGGGGCAGGTTCCGCTGGTTCGCCGCCGCCACCGCGGTGCTCGCGGTGCTGGGAACCGTCGCGGCGTTCGCGGTCATCGCCTGGCGCAACCCCGACCACGTCGTCCCGCTGTTCGAGATCCGCTTCGACGGTGCGCCCCCGGAGCCCTTCAGCTGGTCCGGTGACGTGCTGCCCCGGCTGGAGCTGCCGGCCGCGGTCCTGCTGACCGGCGGCGTGCTGTGGGTGGGGTCGCCGATCGCTCTCGTGGCGCTGCCGACGCTGGCGTGGCGGCTGCTGTCGCCCTACGAGAGCTACTGGTCGACGCGGTTCCACTACGACGCCGTGCTCATGCCGATGGTCTTCCTGGCCCTGGTGGACGTGCTGCGCAGACGTCGACGGTGGCTGCCGGTGGTCGTCGCGCTGAGCCTGGTGTGCGCCGGGTGGAGCTACCAGCGCGCGAACTTCGTCGCCAACCCCCTCGATGCCGACACCTGGCGCCCCTCGCAGGCCACCCGCGACCTGCTCGCCGTCTCGGCCGAGATCCCCGCCGGGTCGGTCGTCGCCGCCGACAACGGCGCCGGGCCCTACCTCGTCGCCGACCACACCGTGCGGGTGCTCGGGAACGGCGAGTCGGTCGAGGCCCGGTGGGTCGTCGTCGACACCCGCATCGACGGGGCCAGCGCCACCCGCGAGGGCAAGCTCGCCCTCGTGGAACAGCTGACCGGGCCGCAACGGTCCTCGGTCGGGCGGATCGTGCGGATCGGGTCGGTCGTCGCGGTCGAGATGCCCTGCGAAGGGCCGGTCTGGCTGCCCGAACCCGCCGGCAACCCACCGCTGCCGACGCCCGCCTGGATCAGTTGCAGGTGAACGTCTGCTCCTGGGCCATGACGAGCGGCTGCCCGTCGGCGTCGGGGACCGGCAGGTCGGTCGGCGTCCAGTACGAGCGCGGGAACGCCAGCCAGCCGTAGATCCGCTGGAAGGACCCGGTGCGCCGCACCGATTCGGGGTTCCCCGGTTCCACCTCCTCGCCCAGAGCCGTGAACTGCTCGTACGTCGCCTCGTCCACCCGCTCGTGGCGGGTCGCGGCCGGATCGGTCGGCCAGGTCGCCACGCAGGCCGGCTCGTCCAGGGCCAGCAGCGCGTCGCGCACGGCCCAGTGGTCGGGGTGGCGGTAGAGGGCGTAGGCGTCGTCGCCGCGGGCGGGCGGGTCGTTGGTGTAGGCGGCGCCGACGACCTGCCGCACGTCGGCGTCGGGAAGTGCGTCGCCGCGCAGGGCCAGGACGTCGGCGACCGCCCGCGTGACCACCTCCGGCGTCAGCTGCCCGTCGCCGCCGTCGACGGCGACGCGGGCCTGCGTGTCCGACCACCACAGCTGCGCGTCGTGGCCGGCGATCTCGGCCACCCGGGACTGCAGGCCGGTGATCCCGGTGGCCGCGTCGAGGAACGCGTTCCAGCTGCCGATGCGGGCCTGTGCGCACGACGGCGTCCCGGGACCCTGCGGCACGGGATCGGGTTCGTCCTCGCCCCAGGCCGTCTGGGTGTTGCGGGCGACCTCGGCGGGCGAGCAGTTCACGGTGGCCTCGCCGTGGGTCATGGTGAGGAAGACCGTGTACTGCTCGTCGTCGACGAGCGACCACGCCTCCAGCTCGTCGTCGGGGTGGGGGCTGACGACCAGGTCGATGCCCCGGTCGATGCCCCGGTCGGGCACCTCGGTGGCCGAGCAGCCGGCGAGGACGAGGACGGCGGTGAGCACCGCAACGCCCCGGACCCCTCGCACGCCCACATCCTCGCAGCCCGTGATGGCACAGTGACCGGGTGACCAGTTCGACCGACCCGGCGGCCGCGGTGCAGACCCCGGCCGCGCGCACCCCGTCGCGCCGGGTCACCAGCCTCGACGTCGTCCGCGGGCTCATGCTGTGCGTCAGCGTGGGCGTCAACAGCCTGCTCGCCACGCCTGCCTGGTTCGACCACGCCGGATGGGTCGGGGTGAACGGCCTGGACCTGGTGTTCCCGGTGTTCGTCACGCTCACCGGCTGCGGGCTGGGTTTCGCGATGCACCGGCGCACGAACGTGCGGACGCTGGCCCGCCGCGTCCTCGTCCTCGTCGCCGCCGGGCTGCTCTACAATGCCCTCACCACGAACGCGTGGGACCCCGGGACCTGGCGGTTCACCGGCGTCCTGCAGCTGTACGCCGGAGTGGTCGTGGTGATCGTGCTGGGGCACCTGCTGACCCGGTCGGCGCGCGGCTGGTTCGTCGTCACGACGGTTCTCGCGGTGACCTGGACGACGGTCCTGGCCTGGTTCGCCACCACGTGCGCGGGCGGGGAACTGACCCGGGAGTGCAACCCGTCCGGAGTCGTCGACCTCGCGGTGTTCGGGGCGCCGCACGTGTACTGGCAGGGTGCCGCCGGGCACGACCCGGAAGGTCTGCTCGCCACCCTCGGCGCCTGCGTGAGCGCCGCGGCCGGCGCCACCGTCGGGCACCTCGTGCTGTCCCGCCCCGGACCCCGCGCCTGCCTGCGCCCGGTGCTGCTCGTCGTGGCCGGGTTCCTGGCGCTCGCGGCCGCCACGACGTGGGTTCCCGAACTCCTCACGGGCCAGGCCGTCCCGCTGATGAAGCGGCTGTGGACCCCGCCGTTCGCCCTGCTGGTCGGCGCCGGGGTCTGCCTGGCGCTGCTGCTCGGCCACCTCCTCCTGGACCGGCCCTCGGCGCCGACCGGGCTGCGTCGTGTCGTGTGGCCGCTGGAGGCGCTGGGCCGCAACAGCTTGCTGGTCTACTTCGGATCGCACGTGGTCATGGCGCTGCTCGGTCACCACGCGGGTGCGGACGGCCGGAACCTCGCCCAGCGCGTGGCCGACACGGTGGCCGTGGCGGGTCACCCGCAACTGTCGTTCACCGTGCTGGCGTTGCTGGTGTGGGGCGCGATCGCGGCTGTCCTGCACCGGCGGAGGATCTACCTGCGGCCCTGACCGGTGAGGAACTGCGCCAGCCCGTCGAGGTCGTCGGTGTTCAGGCGGTCCACGCCCGCGGCCAGGAGTTCGGACCACACCGCCGTCCGGGCCGGGCCGGGCTCGTCCGGGGTCGCCCAGAACCGGAGCCTGCGGCCCGCGCGGTGGGTCGCGGCGACGAGTCCGTGCAGCGCGGCGCGTTCGCCGGCGGGCATCGGCCCCTCACCCCGCCACCGGTAGGTCGTCGACCAGTCCACGCCGATCTCCGGCATGAACTCGGCGGAGCACGGACCGGTGGCGTCCTGGGCGCGCCCCTCCACGGCGGCGGAGCGGACGGCCTGCCGGGCCATCGACTCGATCGCGCGGTTCCCGGTGACGACGACGGTGACCGCCCCGGGCGTGCGCGTTCCGTCCGCCGACCACGTGGTGAGGAGGTCGCCGCACCCCTGCAGGACGGAGTGCAGACGGGCCCAGCCCGGTTCGGCGCCGGTCTTGACGTCGACCAGCAGGTTCACCGGTGAGGGGTTGCGCCGCAACGGGTCCAGGTACAGCGACTGCAGCGTCCGGGCGCTGCGCAACTGCCAGGGTTCGTGCCCGACGAGCAGTTGGTCACCGACGACCCAGACGTCCGCCTCGATGCTCGTGAAACCCCGCTCGAGGGCGTCGAACAACGGCCGCGGATGTTCGAAGTCGTTGTGCGCGTGGGCGTTGGGCAACGCGCGCACGGCGGCCTGCGCGGGTGGGGACAGCAGCGGTGCGGCCACCGCCGAGACGGCGGCGGACAGCAGGACACGTCGGCGCATCGGAACCCCCCGGGTCGTGGTGCCCCCACCCTGTCGGGTGCGGACGGGTCCCGCAACGGACCGGAGGTGTCAGCAGTGCGGCGCGTCGGTGGCCAGTTCCTGCAGGACCGCCAGGTTCTCGGCGTCGGTGGCCGAGTCGCCGGCCGTCGCGGTCACCGGAACCGCGACCCCGGTGCGGACGAGTTCGGCGTTGACGTCCAGACCGTCGTCGGTGCGCAGCCAGCCGGCCCCCTCGACCTCGACCTGCTGGCCGACCGGCAGGAAGGACAGCAGGTCGTGCACGTACTGGTCCCGGCACCCCGGCGCGGGTTCGATCCCGGCCAGCGGGACCGGGTTCGTCCCGTCGATCCCGGCGATCACCGGCACCGGGCCGGCCGCGTACGCCACGACCGGCGACAGCAGCGCCGCGCGGGTCGACGGGGAGGCGGTGGGTGTCGCGGTGGGGGTGCCGGTCGAGGTGCCCGTGCCGCGGACGGCCTCCTGCAGCGCGCGCTGCACCACGATCGGGTTCGGTTCGGCGCGCCGGTGCTCCCAGGTGCCCAGGGCGCCGAGCACCGCCAGGGCCACCAGCCCACCGACGACGAGCTTGCGCCGCGAGGTGGGTGCGGTGACCTCGGCGGCGCCGGGGGAGATGAACTCGCGACGTGCCGGTTCGTCCTCCACCGTGTGCGCCGGGGCCCACGGCGTCTCCCAGCGGGCCAGTTCGCCGGAGCCGGCGATCTCGACGCGGATGGCCTGCCCGCGCGCGGAGTAGCGCACGTCGAGCGCGACGACGCGCCACGGCGGGCTCTGCTCGCGGTGGACCGCGACCACGACGGCCTTGCCGCCGTCGTGCAGCGGGTTGGAGCTGCCGCGGACCTTGATGAAGTCGCCCGGGCGCAGCTCCTGCAGGTCAGGTGCGCGCACGGGGACCCATCGGCCGCAGCGGCCCGTTGCTGAGCACGTCGGCGACCCGGGCCGGCCACCAGGCGCTGGGGCAGGACCTGGTCCCCGGCGGACCGGGGCACCTCGTCGCCGCGCGCCTCCCGAACGGTGCGCCGCTTCCGCGTCCACCCCGGGAGCGCGCTCGGAACGGCTCCTTCCGCTGACGGCCTGCGGACGACGCCCGGTCAGTTGCGGGCGTTGTAGACGACCGCGTCGGTCTGCGCGACGTGCGCGGCGTAGTCGCGGTAGACGTCCAGCGCCTCCTCGCGCAGGACGTCGGTGACGACCGCGATCCCGCGGGCCTCGAACTGCTCGGCCCAGTCGTCGCGGACGGGGCCCTCGTCGAAACCGGTGATCTCCTCCAGCTCCGGGCCGGAACCGGCGACGACCAGCGTGCGCACCCCCGACCACAGCGTCGCGCCGTAGCACTGGGCGCAGGGACGCCAGTTGACGACGAGCTCGCGGCGGGCACCACCGGCACCCAGGTCCCAGGAACCGGTGCGGGCCTGCGCCAGGCCGAGCGCGGTGACCTCGGCGTGGCCGGAGGAGATGCCGGTCGAGAGCACGACGTTGACGCCGACCGAGACGACCTGCCCGGAGTCGCTGTCGACGACGATCGCGGCGAAGGGGCCGCCGTTGCCCTCGCGGAAGTTGCGGGCGGCCAGGCGGTGCACCAGGGCCATCCGGTCCTCACGGCTGGGCAGCACGGTCGGCACGTCGGCGAGTTCGTCGTCGACCCAGGCGGGCAGGGCGATGGTGTAGCTGTGGCTCAGGGCCGAGGTGTCCATGACGAAAGGGTCGCAGGCGTCCGGACGGGTGGTGTGCCTCCAGCGGGACCGGGTACCGGTCGATGACTCAGGTCACACGGTCACCGCCAGGGCGACCGCCCTCGAACCACAGGGAGCAGTCATGTCCACCCTCGACGAGACGCCGGACGCCGCCGTCCAGCCCCGGTCGACGGGCGCGCAGACCGTCGCGCCCGTGCAGGCCTCCCAGCTGCTGTTCGCCGCGTCCATCCTCGGGGAGGCCAGCTACACCCCCGAGCAGGAGCTCAAGGGGACGCTGAACGCGACCCGCGCCCACGAACCCGCGCCGCAACCCGCCCCCGTCGCCGCCCCCGCCGCCGCCCCCGTCGCCGCGCCGCAGCCCGCCCCCGTCGCCGCGCCGCGTCCGTCGGTCGTCCCGCCCGCGCGGGTGGAGGAGCCGGTCGAACCGGTGAAGAAGGGGTTCTTCGCCCGCCTGGTCGACAAGCTCCTCGGCCGGGGCTGACCCCGCCGGGCCGGGCACCCGAACTGCTTCGACGGGCGAACCGGTCCGGAGGCGCGTAGACCGGGGACGTGGCGGAGGAGACCCGGGGCACCGTGCTGGTGGCCCTGCTGGCGAACGTCGGGGTCGGCGTCGCGAAGGGCGTGGGCGGTGCGGTCACGGGGTCCAGCGCCCTGCTGGCCGAGGCGGCGCACTCGGTGGCGGACACCCTCAACGAAGCGTTCCTGCTGCTCTCGCTCAGCCGCGCCGACCGGCCCGCGGACCGCACCCACCCCTTCGGGTACGGCAAGGAGCGGTTCTTCTGGTCGCTGCTGGCGGCCGTGGGGATCTTCCTGTCCGGGGCCGTGTTCTCCATCGCCGAGGGGATCTCGTCGCTGACGGGTGAGGCCGAGGAGACCTCGACGCGGCACTTCGTGGTGATCTACGCGATCCTCGGGCTGTCGATCCTGCTCGAGGGCGGATCGTTGCTGAAGGCGTTGCGGCAGGTCGTGCGGGAGGCCGCCACGGCGCGACGCCGGTTGCTGACCTACGTCGTGCGCAGCCCGGACCCGACGGTGAAGACCGTCGCCAGCGAGGACAGCATCGCCGTCCTCGGGGTCCTCGTGGCGGTCGCGGGCACGGTGCTGCACCAGGTGACGGGCTCGAACGTGTGGGACGCGCTGAGTTCCATCGTCATCGGCGCGCTGCTGGCGGTCGTCGCGGTGCTGCTGGGCCGGGACACCAAGGAACTGCTCATCGGCGAGGCGGCCGATCCGGCGGTGCGGGTCGAGGCCGTGCGCGTGCTGGGCGGGGAACCCGGGATCGTGCGCGTGCAGGAGGTCCTGACGATGCAGCTCGGCCCGAAGAACGTCCTGGTGGCCGGCCGCGTGCAGTTCGCCGCCGAACTCACCGCCGCGCAGGTCGAGGCGATCTGCACGCGCTGCGAGGAGGAGATGCGCCGGCGGGTGCCGACGATCACCCAGGTGTTCCTGGACCCCAGCCGGGTGTCGGAGTCGGCGGACGCCGCGGCGCGCGAACGCCTGCACCTGGCCGAACGGGAGGCCGAGGGGCTGCTCGACCCGGACCTGGCCGTTCCCGCGCAGGCGCAGGCCAGGACCCGTACGGGCCGGCGGCTGACGGGTCAGACCACGGCCGCCGCGAGGTCGTCCACGCCCCGCACCGTCAACGTCGGCGGGGTCGAGCGGCGCGGGTAGGCCGAACCCGCGCGGTCGATCCAGGCCGTGCGCATGCCGGTCGCGGCGGCGCCGTCGAGGTCCCACGGGTGGACGGCCACGAACAGCACGTCCCGGGCGTCGACCGAGCAGACGTCCAGCACGTGGCCGTAGGCGGCCTCGTGGGGTTTCCAGTACCCGACGTCCTCGACCGACAGGACGTGCGTGAACTGCTCACGGATCCCGGTGCGCTCCAGCAGGGACTCGCAGGTCGCGCGGGAGCCGTTCGTGAACGCGACCGTGACGAACCCGTTCTCCCGCAGCCGGCGCACCCCGTCGGGGACGTCGGGGTGGACACCGAACTCCTCGAACGCGCCGAGGACGAACTCCACGTCCTCGTCCAGGGCACGGTCGGCGTGTCCGCTCAGTTCGCTGCGCAGGACGTCACCGGCGATCTCGGCGAACGGCAGCGGGTCGTCGCGCAGCGTGCGCGCGAAACCGTCGCGCAGCACCGAGGGCAGGAACCTCGCGGCGCTCGCGGGAGCGGCGCCGACGGCCGACAGCCGGTCGGACAGCGCCGCCGTGTCGGACAGCGTCTCGTTGACGTCGAAGACCAGGACCTCGGGACGCGGGTTCAGGGACACGCGCGACCGTACGACCGGGCCGCGGTCACCGCACCCGGGAACCTGTCCCGCGACGGCGCGGACTCGTGGCAAGGTGTCGCGCAACGATCGTGGAACGTCGCGGGGTGGTGGGACAGGTGGCGCGGGCTCGGGACCCTCTCGGGGAGACGATCACCCGGTCGTGGTGGCGCCGCTGGGGCGGGCGGTTGCCGCAGCGGTGGCGCTCGGGCGGCCCGGCCGTCGTCGCCGGCCGCGGCCTCCTCCTGCTCACCGGTCTGCTCGTCGTCCTGACCGCTCCGCTGCTGGGGCTGCCGCCGGATGGCTGGCTGGTCCTGCTCGCCCTCGGTGCGGCCGGCCTCGGCCTGCTCGCCGCCGGCACGGCCGTGCCCTGGGCGAGGCTGCCGCCGCGCGCGCCCCTGGCCTTCCCGCTGCTGCAGATGATCGGGCTGGCGGTGCTGGGCGCCACGACCGAGGAGGCCGCCGGCGCCTACGTCCCGCTCTTCGTCCTCTCCTTCGTGTACTGCGGCGTCTTCTTGCCCCAGCGCACCGCGTACTGGCTGCTGCCCGCCGCGGTGCCGCTGTACCTGCTCACGTCCGAGCCCGTGACGCCGCAGGTCGCCGTCCGCACCGTCGTCGTCGCCTGCGTGTGGGTCCTCGTGAGCGAACTGCTGGCCGTCGGCGCCCGCCGCCAGCGCCTGGCGGCCGAGCTGCTGGTGCGCGACGCGCGCACCGACCCGCTGACGACCATCGGCAACCGGCGCGACCTCGAGGACCGGATGACGCTGCTGGCGCCCGGCGACACCGTCGTCGTGTGCGACCTGGACCACTTCAAGCAGGTCAACGACTCGCGCGGGCACGCCTTCGGCGACCAGGTCCTGCGCGAGTTCGGCGCCGTGCTGGCCGCGGGCCTGCGCCGCGGGGACTACGCGGCCCGGTTCGGCGGGGAGGAGTTCGTGCTGCTGCTGCACGGCAGCGGGAACGCGGTGGCCGTCGACGTCGTCGCCCGGCTGCGGCAGACCTGGGCCGAGCAGGGCGGGGCGACGACCTTCTCCGCCGGCTGCGCCACCCTGGACGAGGTGACCAGCGCCCACCAGGCCCTCGTCGCGGCCGACGCCGCCCTGTACGCGGCCAAGCACGCCGGACGCGACTGCACCCGCAGCGCCGAGAGCGCCGACGGGTGGGGGCCTAGGGTGGGGGCCACCGAGCAGAGCTGATCGAGGAGCGCGCCTTGCCCACCCCCGCCGTCCACGTCGGACCCCAGGAGAACCCGCAGCTGGTCGAGGCGGTGGAGCGTGGTGGCGGCAAGGTCGTCGCCCTCGCCGACGCCGAGGCCCTCGTCGTCGCCGGCGGCCACGGCGACCTGCCCGAGCTGCACGAGGGGATCCGCTGGGTGCAGCTGCCCTCGGCGGGCATCGAGAGCTGGGTCTCCTCCGGCGTCCTGGACGAGCAGCGCACGTGGACCTCGGCCACCGGCGCCTACTCGCACGCCGTCGCCGAAGGCGCCGTCGCCCTGCTGCTGGCCGGGGTGCGCGGCATCGGCCGCGCCGCCCGGCTGCAGACCTGGGACAACGCCACCCTCGACGGCGTGCAGGGGACCCTGCGCGGATCGACCATCGCGATCGTCGGCGCCGGGGGCATCGGCAAGGCGATGATCCCGGCCTTCCTGGGTCTGGGAGCCCGCGTCCTGGCCGTGACCCGGCGTGGGCTGCCCGTCGAGGGCGCCTACGAGACCTGGGCGGCCGACCGCGTCGCCGAGGTGTTCGAGGTCGCCGACCACGTCGTCCTCGCCGCGCCGGCGACGTCGCAGACGCAGGCCCTGGTGGGGGCCGACGAGCTGGCCGCGCTGGGGTCGGACGGCTGGCTGGTCAACATCGCCCGCGGCTCCCTGGTCGACACCGACGCCCTCGTGGCGGCGCTGGCCGACGGGACGATCGCCGGGGCCGCGCTCGACGTCACCGACCCCGAGCCGCTGCCGGACGGGCACCCGCTGTGGACCGAACCGCGCTGCATCATCACCCCGCACTCGACGAACCCGGCGGTCCTGCGGGTGGCGGCGCTGGCCGACCGCGTGGAGGAGAACGTCCGCCGCTTCGCCGCCGGGGAGGAACTGCTCGGCCTCGTGGACCTGTCCGCCGGGTACTGAGGTCGCTCTCGGGGTGCGGGCCGGGCGGGGTCGCGCGACGGTGAACGGGTGCAGACGTTCCTCCCGTACGCCGACTTCGCCCGGTCAGCGGCGGTCCTCGACGGCCCCCGGCTGGGCAAGCAGCGGGTCGAGACGCTGCAGGTCCTGCGGGCTCTGGAGCTGCCCGACTACGGCTGGGCCAACCACCCCGCGGTCCGCATGTGGCGCGGCTGCACACCCGCGCTGGTGTCCTACGGCCTGGCCTGCGTCGCGGAGTGGACGCGGACGGGACGTGCGGACTCGACCCGGCGGCTGATCTCCGAGTTCGCCCCCGAGGTCGTCGGCGTTCCCCAGCACGAGATCCCGATGCCGCCGTGGCTGGGCGACGAGGCGTTGCACCTGAGCCACCGGTCGGCGTTGCTGCGCAAGGACCCCGCGATCTACCGGCCGCTGTTCGGCGACGCCGAACCCGACGACCTGCCCTACGTGTGGCCCGACCCGCCGTCGCTGGAACCCCCGCAGCGGTCGGCGGGGCGGCTGGTCTGGGTGGTGCGCCCGGCCTCGGCCGAATCCCTGGGGGAGTTCCTCACCGACGGGATCGTGGGGCTGGGCACCGAGTCCGGGATCGACGTCGACGTGCGCGGGGCGGCCGAGGGGTCGACGCTGCGGCAGCTGCTCAAGGAGGTCGCGCCGGGCAGGCGGCCGGGCAAGGACCTGCGCGTCCTGGACACCTTCGTCCACGAACTCGCCCCCGGCGACGAGGTCGCCGTCCCGATCGAGCACGAGCGCGCGCTGCTGCTGGGGGAGGTGATGGGGGAGTACGAGTTCGAGACCCGCAAGGGGTTCACCGTGCGCCACCGCCGACGGGTGCGGTGGAACGGTCGCGCCGCGCGCGAGGACGTCCAGCCACCCGCCCTGCTGCAGGACCCCCGCAAGATGTTCTGCGTCGACATCGCCGCCTAGCCCTGGAGATCACACCGTGCCCGACACCGCGATCCTCGACGTCGACGGAACCCTCGTCGACACCAACTACCAGCACGCCCTCGCCTGGTACCGCGCGTTCCGCCGGTTCGACCTGACGCTGCCGGTGTGGCGGCTGCACCGGGCCATCGGGATGGGCGGGGACCAGCTGGTCCCGGCCGTCGCCGGGGAGGAGTTCGAGGCTGCGCACGGCGACGCGGCCCGCGACGCCTGGACCGAGGAGTTCGACCCGCTGCTGCCCGAGGTGCGGCCGTTCGACGGCGCGCGCGACCTGCTCGTCGAACTCGGCCGCCGCGGCTGGACGGTCGTGCTGGCCTCCTCCGGGCAGCCGCAGCACGTCGACGCGTTCCTCGACCTGCTCGACGCCCGCGACGTCGTCGCGGGGTGGACGACGTCGCAGGACGCCGAGTCCACCAAACCCGCCCCGGACCTGCTGCAGGCTGCGCTGCAACAGGTCTCGGGCCACGCGGGAGTCGTGCTGGGGGACTCGGCGTGGGACTGCGAGGCCGCGCAGAACGCGTCGATGCCCAGCGTCGCCGTGCGCACCGGGGGTTTCTCGGTGGAGGAACTCACCGGCGCGGGGGCGGGTTCGGTGTTCGACTCGCTGCGCGAACTGCTCGAGGGACTGGACGGGACGGAGTTCGCGCGGCCCTCGCGGTGACCGGTTCGGGCTGACTACTTCGCGCGGACGGTGCGCTTGCCCCGCTCGACGACCACCGGCGCGGGCGCGGGAACGGGGCTCGAGTTCGTGCTCTTCGCCGCGACGTCCACGGCGGCGGCGACGTCGAGCATCCCGGTGCCGTAACCGCTGCCCCACGACTGCGGGGTGGCCGTGCCCTTCAGCCAGGTCCCGACGGTGGCGACGTCGGCGGCGGGGGCGACCGCACGCACCAGCGCGGCCGCGCCCGCGACCTGCGGGGCGGAGAACGAGGTGCCGTAGACGCCGACGACCGCGTGGTCCTGCGAGGCCGGGGCCCCGGCCACGACCTTCTCGCCGGGGGCGCTCAGGTCCACCGCGTCGTTGTGCTGGGCCCAGGCCGCGGCGGTGCCCGTCGTCGTGGACGCCGACACGGAGATCACGCCGTCGAACCCGGCGGGGTACTCCACGGGGTTGCCCTTGTCGCCGGTGTTGCCGGCCGCGGCCACCACGACGACGCCCTGCGCGATCGCCCAGTCGACCGTGGCGGCCAGCGTCTTGTTGTAGGTGCTGCCGCCCAGGGACATGTTGATGACGTCGGCGCCCTGGTCGACGGCGGCCCTGATGCCCGCGACGATCGCGTCGCTGCCGCAGCCGTCGGTCTCGCAGACCTTGATCGCCAGGATCGTCGCCTCGGGCGCCACCCCGGCGGCGCCCACCCCGTTGCCGTACGCGGCGGCCAGGACGGTGGAGACCTCGGTGCCGTGCTCGCCGACCACGTAGGCGTCCTCGGTCGTGAAGTTGCCGCCCTGGACGACCCGGCCGGCCAGTTCGGGCTGGGTGGCGTCGACGCCGGAGTCGAGGACGGCGACGGTGACCCCGGCGCCCCGGGTGGTGGTCCAGGCGCCGTAGGCGTCGACCGAGGTCAGCTGGTAGGCCTGCCGCAGGAACGGGTCGGTCGTCAGCAGGCCACGGCCGGTCAGGGGCCGCGACTGCGTCGGGGTCAGCTGGTACCGGGTGCGGGTCTGGGCGGAGGTGACCTGCGGGTCGGCCTGCAGCGTGCGCAGCAGCCGGGTCGCGGCGGCGGTGCTCGTCGCGGTGCGGGTCTCCAGCTGCGGGGCGCCGTCGACCCAGCGCAGCGCGTCGACGTGGACGACGCCACCGGTGGGCGTGACCTCCACCGCGGAGGCGGCCGTGGCCGGTGCCAGGGTGAGCGCGAGCAGCGCGGCGACGCAGGCGGTGGTGCGGACGGGCTTCGGCACGGTGGCTCCCTGGTTCGGTCGAGACCAGGGCTGCATCGACGCACCGGCGGGTGAACTTGACGGACCCCTTGTGCGGTTCCACCCGTCGGGGCTAACTTCGCGATGCGCATCGACGATGCGCATCGACGGATCCGACGAGGGGTCCGGTGCGGCTCTCAGTGAGGAGGGTGGCGTGTCCAGGGTTCCGAGCAGGGTTCCGACGAGCAAGGACGTCGCGCGCGTCGCCGGCGTCTCCCAGAGCACCGTGTCGTACGTCATGAGCGGCAAGCGGCCCATCTCGGAGAAGACGAGGCGGCTCGTCGAGGACGCGATGGCGCAACTGCTGTACGAACCCAACGCCGGGGCCCGGGCGCTGGCCGGTCAGCGGACGAACATCATCGCGATCGTCCACCCCGTCCTGTCCAGCCTGGGCGTCGGCGGGATCATGGCGTTCATCGACGAGATCGCCACGCAGGCCCGTCGCCGCGACTACGACGTCCTGCTCGTGACGGCCGACGAGGGGTCGGCCGGGTTGCGCCGCGTGGCCGGGCGCGCGCTGTGCGACGCGATGGTCGTCATGGAGGTCCGCACGGTCGACGACCGCGCCGAGGTGTCCCGCGGACTGGCCCAGCCGAGCCTGTTCATCGGGTACCCCGACGAGGCCCTGGAACCGGGCAGCACGTTGCACTGCATCGACTTCGACTTCGGCGGGGGCGCCGAGCTGCTCGTCGGCGAACTCGTCGCGGCGGGGGCGGCGCAGATCGTGGCGATGGGCTGGGGAGATCCCGTGGTCGGCCGCGGGGTGAACTACGTCCCGCGGTTCCGCCGCGGCGCCGAGCAGGCGGCGGCCACGGCGGGGGTTCCGCTGCGCTGGCTCGAGGTCCCGCGCGACTCGGCCGCGATCAACGCCACCGTCGACGAGGTCCTCGCGGCGGGTTCCCCGCTGCCGGGGCTGCTCATCGCGGACAGCGTCCCGGAAACCCTGGGCGCCCTGCTGGACCGCGGGATCCGCCCCGGCCGGGACGTCGACGTCGTGGCCCTGTGCACCGACGCGGAGGCGGAGGCGCAGGCCGTCCCCGTCACCGCGGTCTCCCAGCAACCCCGGGACGTGTCCCGGCAGGCCGTCGAGTGGCTGTTCACGCTGCTCGAGGATCCCGCGGCGCCCGGCGAGGTCCGCCTGGTACCGCCCACCCTGACCCGCCGACGTTCGGTCCGCCCGGCGCGCTGACGCGCACCGGCCCACACCAGCACACACACGCTCACACCGCCGTGAGCACGAGGAGAGGAACGACATGGCTCGCACTGGAAGCACCGGACGGGTCCGCACCGCCGTCGCCGTCCTGGCCCTGCTGCCGCTGACCCTCGGGGCCTGCGGCGGTGGCAGCGGCGGTGGTGGTGGGGGTTCGGCCAACGCGGCGTCGGACACGCTGCGGGTGCTCGACTACTACAACTCCGACCCCAACGCCACGCTGTGGAACACCGCGATCGAGGAGTGCGGCACCGAGGTCGGCATGAAGATCGACCGCGAATCCGTCCCGGGCGACACCCTCATCCAGAAGGTCCTGCAGCAGAGCTCGTCGCGGACGCTGCCGGACGTCCTCATGCTCGACAACCCCGACGTCCAGCAGATCGCCGCCTCCGGTGCGCTGGCCCCGCTGGACGACCTGGGCATCGACTCCAGCGGTGTGGCCGAGGGGGTGCTGAAGGCGTCGACCTACGAGGGCAAGCTGTACGGCCTGCAGCCGGTCACCAACACGATCGCGCTGTTCTACAACAAGACGGTCCTCGACGCGGCCGGCGTCACCCCGCCGACGACGTGGGACGAGCTGAAGACCGCCGCGGCGACGCTGACGGTCGGCGACCAGTACGGGTTCGCGATGTCGAACGTCAACACCTACGAGGGCACCTGGCAGTTCCTGCCGTTCATGTGGTCCAACGGCGGGGACGAGAAGGACATCAACACCCCCGAGACCGCCGCGGCCCTGCAGCTGATCAAGGACCTGCTGGACTCCGGGTCGTTGTCGCAGTCGTCGGTGAACTGGTCGCAGGCCGACGTCGCCGACCAGTTCACGGCCGGCAACGCGGCCATGATGGTCAACGGGCCGTGGAACTTCGGCACCCTGGACGCCGTGGAGGGCCTGGAGTACGGCATCGTCCCGATCCCCGCACCGACGGCCGGCGGCACCGTCGTCTCGCCGTTCGGCGGGGAGGCGTGGACGGTCCCGAACACCGGCGACCAGGAGAAGCAGAAGAAGGCCGCCGAACTCGTCCAGTGCCTGAACAACGACGAGAACGAGGTCACCATCTCGCTGGGCACGGGCACCGTGCCCACCAAGCCCGAACTCGCCGGGCAGGTCACCTCGCAGAACCCGAACCTGCAGACGTTCGCCGACCAGGTGCCGGACCTGCGTGCCCGCACCGGTGAGCTCGGCCCGGAGTGGCCGGACGCCGCGACGAAGATCTACACCGCGGTGCAGAACGCGCTCGTCGGCGGCATGACGCCGCAGGACGCGCTGGCGCAGGCGCAGAATGGCTGAGCTGGCCACCCACGGCCCGGCGAAGACCTCCTCGTCGGCCGGTGCGCCGGCGAGGAGGGTCCCGCACCACCTGCGGACGCGGCTGGTGGAGGTCGCGTTCATCGTCCCCGCCGTGGTGTACCTGGTGCTGTTCTTCGGCTACCCCGTGGTCAAGAACGTCGTCATGGGTTTCCAGGAGTACACGACCCGGACGTTCTACACCGGTGAGGCGCCGTGGATCGGGCTGGAGAACTACCGCAACGTCCTCGGCAACGCCATCTTCGACCGGTCGCTGCTCAACACGCTGCTGTTCACCGCCGGGTCCATCGCCGGGCAGTTCGTCATCGGCCTGGCCATCGCCCTGTTCTTCCACAAGAGGTTCGCGCTCTCGGGGATCCTGCGTTCGCTGATCCTGCTGCCCTGGCTCATCCCGATGATCGCCGGGACGGCGGTGTGGCGGTGGATCCTGGACACCGACAACGGGGTGCTCAACCGCATCCTCTCGGCGGTCCCCGGGGTCGACGTCAGCCCGAACTGGCTCACGTCGACGTCACTGGCCCTCGTGGCGGTCATCGGGGTGAACATCTGGCTGGGCATCCCGTTCAACATGACCATCCTCTACGGCGGTCTGCAGGAGATCCCCGAGGAGCTGTACGAGGCGGGTTCGCTGGACGGGGCCACCGGCTGGCGGGCGTTCCGGCACATCACCTGGCCGCTGCTGCGGCCGGTGGTGACCGTCGTCCTCGTGCTCGGCGTCGTGTACACCGTCAAGGTCCTGGACGTGATCCTCGGGCTGACCAACGGCGGGCCGGCGAACTCGACCCAGACGATCTCGACGTTCGCGTACGACATGTCGTTCCGGCAGTTCGACTTCGGTGCCGGCGCGGCGCTGGGCAACATCCTGATCGTCATCTCCCTCGTCTTCGCCGTGGTCTACCTGCGGCTCAACCGGAAGGCGGTCGACGAATGAGCGCAGTCGTCCCCGCGCGCGTCGGTGCGGCGGCCGCCGAGGTGCGCCCGACGGGCAAGGCCCCGCGCCGCCCCGTGCACACCGTGATCGGCATCCTCATCCTGGCCTTCATGCTGTTCCCGCTGTACTGGATGATCAACGTCTCGCTGCAGCCGGCCGGCAACGCCGTCGCCACGCCCTGGCTGCCGTTCGACTTCACCCTGCGCGGCTACACCACGGCCATCGCCGACCAGGGCCGCAACCTGGTCACCTCGTTGCTGATCAGCCTCGGCGCCGTGGTGTTCAGCCTGGTGGTCGCCACCCCGGCCGCGTACGCGATGGCCCACTTCAAGTTCGGCCGCTGGGCCACCGTGATCCTGTTCGGCATCCTCATCACGCAGATGGTGCCGCCGATCGTCGTGACCAACGCGGTGTACAGCGTCTACAGCGACCTGGGGATGCTCAACACCCTCGGCGGGCTGATCCTGGCCGACTCCGCCGCCGGCATCCCGTTCTCCATCATCCTCATGCGGGCCTTCATGGGGTCCATCCCGGCCTCGATCGTCGAGGCGGCCTACGTCGACGGGGCCGGCCACGTGCGGGCGTTCTTCTCGATCGTCCTGCCGATGAGCCGCAACGCGCTCATCACCGCCGGGTTGTTCACGTTCCTGTTCGCCTGGGGCGACTTCCTCTTCGCCCTGACCCTCACCACGACCGAGGACCTGCGCCCGATCACCCTCGGTCTGTACACCTACGTCGGCAGCTTCGTCGCGGACTGGTCTCCGATCATGGCCACTGCCGTGCTGTCGTCCCTGCCCGCCATCGTCCTGCTCGTCCTGGCCCAGCGGTACGTCGCCGCCGGGGTCACGGGCGGCGCCGTGAAGTCCTAGGAGCCTTGCTCATGATTCGTGTGACCGTGTGGGGCGAGAACCGCCACGAGCAACTGGAACCCGAGGTGGCCAAGCGCTACCCGAACGGCATGCACGGCGCGATCGCCGAAGGCCTGGAGGCGAACCTCGGCGCGTCCGTCCAGGTGCGCACCGCCACCCTCGACGACCCCGAGCACGGGCTGACCGAGGAGGTGCTGGCGGGCACCGACGTGCTCACCTGGTGGGGTCACGCCGCGCACGCCGAGGTCTCCGACGAGGTCGTCGCGCGGGTGCACCGGCACGTCCTGGCCGGCATGGGCCTGATCGTCCTGCACTCGGGCCACTGGTCGAAGGTGTTCCAGTCGCTGATGGGCACCTCGTGCACGCTGCGCTGGCGGGCCGAGCACGACCGCGAACTGGTGTGGACGGTGGACCCGACGCACCCGATCGCCCAGGGGGTCCCGCACCCGCTGATCATCGAGGAGGACGAGATGTACGGGGAGTTCTTCGACATCCCCGCCCCCGACGAACTCGTCTTCATCTCGTCGTTCTCCGGCGGGGAGGTGTTCCGGTCCGGCTGCACGTTCAAGCGCGGGTACGGGAAGATCTTCTACTTCCGTCCGGGCGACCAGGAGTACCCGACGTACTTCCACGAGGGCGTGCGCAAGGTGATCTCCAACGCCGTGCAGTGGGCCGTCACCGTGCGTCCCGAGCGCACCGGCCCGGTGCTGCTGCGGTACGACACCGAGGACTTCTACAACGGTCACGGGTACCAGGGGGCTCTCGACCCCTCGAAGCAGGAGCAGCGGTGAGGGTCGTCCTCGTCGGGGCCGGCGGGATGGGCAAGGCGTGGCTGGGGACGATCCTGGCCGACCCCGACGTGGAACTGGCCGGCGTCGTCGACCTGGACCTGGCCGTCGCCACCGCCGCGCTGGAGGCGGCGGGGGTTCCCGACGTGCCGACCGGCCGCGACGTCGTGGAGGTGGCCCGGGCGACCGGGGCCGACGCCGTCGTCAACGTCACCGTCCCGCAGGCCCACCACCCGGTGACGACGGCGGCGCTGTTCGCCGGGTACCCCGTGCTGGGGGAGAAACCCGTCGCGCCGACCGTGGCGCAGGCGTTGTCCCTCGTCGCGGCGGCCGAGGCCAGCGGACAGCCGTTCGTCGTCTCCCAGTCGCGCCGGTACAACGCCCACGTGGAGTCCTTCCGCGAGCAGGTCCGGGCGCTGGGGGACGTCGGCTCGCTGTCGACGGAGTTCTTCAAGGCCCCGCACTTCGGCGGGTTCCGGGAGGAGATGGCCCAGCCCCTGCTGGTGGACATGGCGATCCACCAGTTCGACCTCGCGCGGTTCCTGCTGGGCGCCGAACCGGTGTCGGTCTACTGCGAGTCCTTCAACCCGTCGTGGTCCTGGTACGCCGGGGACGCCTCGGCCGCGGCGGTGTTCGCGATGTCGAACGGGGCGCGGTACACGTTCACCGGCAGCTGGTGCGCCCCCGGCCTGGAGACGTCCTGGAACGGTTCCTGGCGGGCCTCCGGTGCCGCCGGGTCGGCGGTGTGGAGCGGCGACGACGAACCGGTGCTCGAGGGGGCGCAGGCGGCCTCGGCGCCCGACCCCGGGGAGGGGATCGCCGGTTCGCTGGCGGCGTTCACCCGGTTCCTGCGGGAGGCCGCGCCGCTGTGGGGCGAGGTCCACGACAACGTGCTCAGCCTGGCGATGGTCGAGGCCGCGGTGTCCTCGGCGGCCTCGGGGGCCCGGGTGCTGCTGGACGACGTGCTCGACGAGGCCCACGCCCGGGCGCTGGCCGACGAGCAGCGCGACGACGTGGCCGCGGTGCTCAAGGGGTGGACGTCGGTGCGGGGTGCGCTGGCCGCTCGCTGACTCCTCCTTCCCCGGGCGCGCGTCGGGTTCGCGCGGGACCTTGTGCCCTGCTCGGCCCCGGCGCGGCGGGAAACGGTCGCCTCGACGTCGAGGATGGAGGGGACGCATGACCAGTCAGGCGCCGGCCGGTACGCAGGCGGCGGAGGAGTGGGCCCGGGAGTACGTGCAGGCGTGGGGTGCGCACGACCCGTCGGCGGTGACGGCGTACCTGGCCGAGGACGCGGTGGTCGAGGACGTGGCCCTGCGGGTGCGGTGCGAGAGCCGCGACGAGGTGGCGCAGTACGTGCAGAGCCTGCACGACACGACCTCCACCGACTACCGCATCGAGCTCACCAGCGCCTTCGGCGACGGTGACCACGTGGCGCTGGAGTGGATCGTGGAGGGCACCAACGACCGGGCCGATCCCGCACGCGGCCTGCCGGCCACCGGCCGGCGGTTCCGGACGCCGGGGGCCTCGCTCACCTGGCTGCGCGGAGGTCGCGTCGTGCGCGACCGGCACTACTACGACCTCGCCGGGTTCCTGCAGCAAGTGGGGTTGGTGCCGACGCCCAGGTGAGCGTCGCCGGGTGAACCAGCGCTGCCGCCGGCTCAGGACACGCCGTGCCGGGCCTTGCGGGACCGGCGTGTCGCCCGACGGCTGCAGCGCTGCTTCGCGTCTGGCCGCGTCACGTTCCCAGCTCCAGGACCGGGTTGTGCCCGCCGACGGGTGTGGGTTACGGTCGCGTCGATACGCATCGACGTCGAGCGGGAGGGAGGCGGTGTGGCCCGGGCGAGCAGGACCGTGACGAGCAAGGACGTGGCGCGCGTCGCCGGCGTCTCCCAGAGCACCGTCTCGTACGTCATGAGCGGCAAGCGGCCGATCTCGGAGAAGACCCGCCGGCTGGTCGAGGACGCGATCGCCGAGCTCACCTACCAGCCCAACGCCGGGGCGCGGGCGCTGGCCAGCCAGCGCACGCAGATCATCGCGGTGGTCATGCCCTTCGACAGCGCGCTCGGCGCGGCCGGGCTCATGGCGTTCATCGAGGAGATCACCCTCGCCGCCCGCCAGCACGACCACGACGTGCTGCTGGTCACGGCCGAGGAGGGGGTCGACGGGCTGCGCCGGGTGGCCGGCGGGGCGCTGTGCGACGCCGTCGTCCTCATGGAGGTCCGCACCGACGACCCGCGGGTGCAGATCGCCCGCGACCTGCGGGTACCGACGCTGTTCATCGGTGTCCCCGCCGACACGGCCGGCCTGCACTGCATCGACTTCGACTTCGAGACCGGCGCCCGGATGCTCGTCGGCGAACTCGCCGACGCCGGCCACCGGCAGGTCGCCGTGCTCGGGTGGGGGACCGCCGAACTGAACTACGTCCCCCGGTTCCGGGCCGCCGCCGAGGCGACCGCCGCCGCGCGCGGCGTCGTGCTGCAGTGGGTCCCGGTCGAGCGTGAGCGGGTCGAGGCGCAGGTCGCGCAGGTGCTGGCGACGGGGATGACCGGGATCGTCGCGGTCACCCAGCTCGCTCGGGTCGTGCACGCGCTGCAGGGCGGCGGGATGCGTCCCGGCGTCGACCTGGACCTGGTGGCGCTCGCCCCCGACGCCGACGCCACCGGTTTCCCGGTGCCCGTCACGGCCGTGTCGCAGCACCCGCGGGACGTGTCCCGCCAGGCCATGCAGTGGCTCTTCGAACTCCTCGACGGCAACCACCACGGACCCGAGGTGCGGCGGGTGCCGGCCTCGCTCGTCCGCCGCTCCTCCGTCCGCTCCCACTGATCCCGACCCCGGAAGAACACCGCAGTTCCACGACCGCAATCGATACGCATCGACGACGAAGGGATGCGCACGTGCACCACGCCGACCACCGGATCTCCCGGAGGGCGCTCACCGCAGCGGGACTCGCCGCCCCGTTCGCGCTGGCCGCCTGCGGGAACTCCGGGGTGAGTTCGGACCCGAACGTCCTGCGGGTGATGGACTCCTACTCCAACGACCCCGACAACGGCATCATCGGCGCGGCCCTCGACGCCGCGGCGCAGTCGGTCGGCGTCACCCTCGAGCGGGTCAGCGTCTCGGGCGGCTCGCTCATCCAGCGCGTCCTGCAGCAGGGCTCGTCCGGCACGCTGCCGGACATCCTCATGCTCGACAACCCCGACCTGCAGCAGATCGCCTCCACGACGGCGCTCACACCGCTCGGGCCGCTCGGGGTGCCGACGCAGGGGTACGCGCAGGGCGTCCTGGACGCCGGCACCTTCGAGGGCGAGGTCTACGGCCTGGCGCCCACGGTGAACACCATCGCGCTGTTCTACGACGTCAGGGCGCTCGACGCCGCCGGCCTCACCCCGCCGACGACGTGGGAGGAGCTGCGGGAGGCCGCGGCGACCCTCACGACGGGCGGCCGGTACGGGTTCTCGTTCTGCGCCAACGCCACCTACGAGAACACCTGGCAGTTCCTGCCCTTCTTCTGGACCAACGGCGGCACCGAGCGCAACCTCGACACGCCCGAGGCGGCGCAGGCCCTCGAACTGCTGACCGACCTGGTCGCCGACGGCACCGCGTCGCGCTCGGTCCTGAACTGGACGCAGGCCGACGTGAAGGACCAGTTCATCTCCGGCAAGGCGGCGATGATGGTCAACGGGCCGTGGCAGCTGCCGGAGATGGAGACCGTCGAAGGCCTGGAGTACGGCATCGTCACCCTGCCCGTGCGCGACCCGGCGACCCAGGTCTCCGTCGCCCCGCTGGGCGGGGAGGTGTGGACGATCCCGAACACGGGGAACGCGGAGAAGGAGGCCAAGGCCGCCGAGGTCCTCACGGCGTTCCTGTCCGACACCAGCTCGCTGTCGATGGGCGAGCAGCGCTACACCGTCCCGGGCAAGCCGTCGCTGGGCGCGGAGTACCTGCAGCGACGGCCGGACATGTCGACGTTCACCGATCTCATCACCGACGCCCGCGCCCGCACCGCCGAACTCGGTGAGGACTGGCCCGCCGCGGCGAAGTCGATCTACACGGCCGTGCAGCTCGCGCTGTCCGGTCAGGCCACGCCGGCCGAGGCGCTGGCGGAAGCGGAGGACTACCGATGACCACCACGACCGAACGCCCCGCGACGACCACGGCCGCGACCGCGAAGTCGGCGACGGGACGCGGCAACCGCTGGGTCACCGTGCTGTTCCTGGGGCCCGCGATCGCCTACCTGGCGCTGTTCTTCGGCTACCCCGTCGTCAAGAACGTCGTCATGGGGTTCCAGCAGTACGACATCGCGACGTTCTTCACCGGTGAGGCCCCGTGGGTCGGGTTCTCCAACTACGTCGAGGTCGTCGGCAGCGCGCTGTTCAGCAAGGCGCTGCTCAACACGTTCCTGTTCACCGTCGGCTCCATCCTCGGGCAGTTCGTGCTCGGCATGGCGCTGGCCGTGTTCTTCCGGCGGAAGTTCCCGCTGTCGGGTTTCCTGCGGTCGTTGATCCTGCTGCCGTGGCTCATCCCGCTCATCGTCTCCAGCGCCGTCTGGCGCTGGCTGCTGGACACCGACGGCGGTGCGCTGAACCGGTTCCTCACCGGTGTCGGTGTCGTCGACGCGGGCATCCCGTGGCTGACGAGCACGTCGCTGGCGCTGGTGTCGGTCATCGGCGTGAACATCTGGATCGGCATCCCGTTCAACGCCGTCATCCTGCACGGGGGGTTGCAGGGGATCCCCGACGAGCTGTACGAGGCGGGTGCCCTCGACGGGGCGACGGGGTGGCGGGCGTTCCGGCACATCACCTGGCCCATGCTGCGGCCGGTCGTGAGCGTCACGCTCGTCCTGGGCGTCGTCTACACGCTGAAGGTGCTCGACATCATCCTGGGCCTGACGAACGCCGGACCGGCGAACGCGACCCAGACGCTGACGACGCAGTCGTACCAGCTGTCGTTCCAGAGCTTCGACTTCGGGCAGGGCGCCGCGGTGAGCAACATCCTCATCGTCATCTCGCTCGTGTTCGCGGTCGTCTACCTGCGGGCGAACCGTCGCTCCGTCGAAGACTGAGGGGTTGAAGTGACCGACGTCCGCCGTCCCTGGCTCAACACCGCGTTCGGCCTGCTCATCGTGGCCGTCCTGCTGTTCCCGATCTACTGGATGCTCAACGCGTCCCTGCAACCCGGTGGCGCCACGCTGGACACCGGCTGGTTCCCGCTGGACCCCGACTTCGCCGGCTACCGCACGGCGATCGCCGAGCAGGGCCCGAACCTCGTCACCTCGCTGGTCGTGGCCCTGGGCAGCGTCGTGCTCAGCCTGGTCGTCGCGATCCCGGCCGCGTACGTGCTGGCCAAGTTCGACCTGCGCTGGACGAACGTCGTCCTGTTCGCCATCCTCATCAGCCAGATGGTCCCCGGCATCGTCATCGCCAACGCGCTCTACAGCGCCTACGCCGACCTGGGCCTGCTGAACTCGATCCCCGGGCTGATCCTGGCCGACTCCACCTCGGGCATCCCGTTCGCGATCCTCATCTGCCGCGCGCTCATGGAGTCGCTGCCGACGTCGATCGTCGAGGCCGCCCTCGTCGACGGCGCCGGCCCGGTGCGGGCGTTCTTCTCGATCGTCGTGCCGGTCAGCCGCAACGCGATCATCACCGCGGGGCTGTTCACGTTCCTGTTCACCTGGAGCGACTTCCTCTTCGCCCTGACCCTCACCACGACCGAGGACGTGCGGCCCGTGACGCTCGGCATCTACAACTACATCGGCGCCTACGTCAACGACTGGAGCTCGGTCATGGCCACGGCCGTCCTCGCGTCCGTCCCGGCGATCGTCCTGCTCGTCGCCGCCCAGAAGTACGTCGCCGCCGGGGCCACCGGCGGGGCGGTCAAGTAACCCGTCAAGGAGCATCGAATGATCAACGTCACCGTGTGGGGCGAGAACCGCCACGAGCAGCTCGAGCCGGCGGTCGCCCAGCGCTACCCCGACGGCATGCACGGCGCGATCGCGCAGGGCATCGAGGCCAACCTGGGCGAGAAGGCCGTCGTCCGCACCGCCACCCTCGACGACCCCGAGCACGGCCTCACCGAGGAGGTGCTGGCGGGCACCGACGTCCTGACCTGGTGGGGTCACGCCGCGCACGCCGAGGTCTCCGACGAGGTCGTGGACCGGGTCCAGCGGCACGTCCTGGCCGGCATGGGACTGATCGTCCTGCACTCGGGCCACTGGTCGAAGGTGTTCCAGCGGCTCATGGGCACCAGCTGCACGCTGCGCTGGCGCGGCGCCCACGACCGCGAACTCGTGTGGACGGTCGACCCGACGCACCCCATCGCGCAGGGGGTCCCGCACCCGATGATCATCGAGGAGGACGAGATGTACGGGGAGTTCTTCGACATCCCCGCCCCCGACGAGCTCGTCTTCATCTCCAGCTTCTCCGGCGGGGAGGTGTTCCGGTCCGGCTGCACCTTCAAGCGCGGTCACGGCAAGATCTTCTTCTTCAAGCCCGGCGACCAGGAGTACCCCGTGTACTTCCACGAGGGTGTGCGCAAGGTCATCTCGAACGCCGTCGAGTGGGCGGTGACGGTGCGTCCCGAGCGCACCGACCCGGTGCTGCTGCGGTACGACACCGAGGACTTCTACAACGGTCACGGGTACCAGGGCGCGCTGGACCCGGAGAAGCAGAAGTGAGCGCGCCCACCAGGCTCGTCCTCGTCGGGGCCGGCGGGATGGGCAAGGCCTGGCTCGCGACGATCCTCGGCAACCCGGACACCGAACTCGCCGGGATCGTGGACCTGGACCTCGACGCCGCGCGCAAGGCCGCGGCCGACGCCGGCGTCCCCGACGTCCCCGTCGGACCGGACGCCGTGGAACTGGCGCGGCGGACCGGTGCCGACGCCGTCGTCAACGTGACGATCCCCAGGGCCCACCACCCGGTGACGACCGCGGCGCTGTTCGCCGGGCTGCCGGTGCTGGGGGAGAAGCCCGTCGCCGAGAACGTCGCGCAGGGGCTGTCGCTGGTCGCGGCCGCCGAGGCCAGCGGACAGCTGTTCGTCGTCTCGCAGTCGCGGCGCTACAACCCGCACGTCTTCGCGTTCAAGGAGCAGGCCAAGGCCCTGGGCGAGCTGGGGACGCTGTCGACGGAGTTCTACAAGGCCCCCCACTTCGGCGGGTTCCGCGAGGAGATGGAGCACGTCCTGCTGGTGGACATGGCCATCCACCCGTTCGACACCGCCCGGTTCCTGCTCGACGCCGAACCCGTCTCGGTGTACTGCGAGGAGTACAACCCGTCGTGGTCCTGGTACGCCCACGACGCCGCCGCGGCCGCCGTCTTCGAGATGACCGGCGGGCTGCGGTACGTCTACCACGGCAGCTGGTGCGCGCCGGGTGCCGAGACGTCGTGGAACGGGTCCTGGCGGCTGTCGGCGGCCACCGGGACGGCGACGTGGAACGGTGACGACGCGCCCGTCCTGGACACCCCGGACGCCGACGTGGCTGCGGCCCCGTCGGCCGATCCGGGTGACGGCATCGCCGGTTCGCTGGCCACCTTCGTCGCCGCGGTGGGCGGCGGGCCGGTCCCGATGGGGGAGGTGCACGAGAACGTGCTCAGCCTCGTCATGGTGGAGGCGGCCGTGGAGTCCGCCGAGACCGGTGCCCGCGTCCGGGTGGACGACGTCCTGGACCGCGCCTACGCCCAGGCGCTGGCCGACGAGCGGCGCGACGACGTGCGCGCCGTCCTGGAGTCGTGGACCTCGGTCCGCGACGCCCTCACCCCGGCCCGCTGACGGGCGCGGCGGGCGGTGGTGCCCCTCACCGCCCGCCCCGCACCGTCCGCGGCACCAGCAGGGTGAGGACGCTCCCCACGAGGGCCAGCGCAGCCAGGACGAAGAAGGTGGAGTTCAGGGCGAGCCCGGCGCCGATGAGCAGACCACCCAGGAGCGGACCGCCGATGCCACCGAGGCGGCCGAACCCGGCGCACCACGCCACGGCGGCCCCGCGCACCGTGGTGCGGAAGTGGTTGGCCACGAACCCGTAGATGAGCGTCTGGGTGCCGCTGGTACCCACCCCGGCCACCGCGACGAAGAGCAGCAGCACACCGAGCGGAGCCTGCACGGTGAGCAGCCCGATCGCCACCGCCCCCAGCAGGAAGGCGGTCGCCACGACCGGTTTCGGACCGAAGCGGTCGGCCAGGCGGGAGCCGATCAGCTGCCCCACCACGGCACTGCCGTTGAGCACCAGGAGGAACGACAGGGAACCCTTCGTGGAGAACCCGGCCCGCCCCATGAGTTCGGGCAGCCACGTGTTCAGCGCGTAGACCAGCAGCAGGCAGCACACGCTGGTGAACCCCAGGAGCAGCGCCGGGGCGGCGTTCCCGCCCGAGAAGAGACCGGCGAAACCGCTCCGCCCGGTGCCGGTGGTCTCCTCCTGACCCGCTGCCGACGCCGCCTGGTCGTCCGTGAGGACGATGCCGGTGCGAGCGGCCAGCGCCTCGGCCTCCTCGTGCCGCCCGCGCGCCTGCAACCACGCCGCGGACTCGGGCAGCTTGACCACGGCCAGCGGGAACAACGTCACCAGGGGCAGGGCGCCGAGGAGGAACATCCCGCGCCACCCGATGCTGTCGAGCAGCAGGATGGCCAGGAGGGCCGAGAGGGTGCTGCCGAACGCGATGCCCGAGTACGTCAGGGCGTTGAACAGGTTCTTGCGTCCCGGCGGGGCGTACTCGGCGACCAGTGCGCCGGTGGTCGCCAGCAGGGCGCCGATGCCGAGCCCGGCGGCGAAACGCCCGATCCCGAGCGTCGTCGCGCTGCCGGCGAGGGCCGTGAAACCCATCGCCGCCGCGAACCAGGCGTAGGCGAGCAGCATCAGCCGGCGACGTCCGAGGACGTCGCTGACCGTGCCGGTGAGCAACGCGCCGACGAGGACGCCGACGAGGGCGTAGCTGCCGAGGACGCCGCCCTGCGCAGGGGTGAGGGGGCCGATCCGGCTGGGGTCGGACAGGAACCCGGGAAGGACGGTCCCGTAGACCACGAGGTCGTAACCGTCGAAGACGAGGCCGAAGAACCCCAGGGCGACGACCCAGGTGAGGTTCCGTCGCTTCCGGACGTGGAGCTCGTGCTGCTGGTCGGACGTCGTCGTCGTCATGGCATCTCCTTCGATGCGGTCGGTGCTCCAGGGGTGTGCGGTTCAGGACGCTCGCGGGTCGCCGGCCGCGTGGTGGCGGAACCTCACCGGACCCGGCTGTCCGCGAGGTCGCGGTCCACCGCGGCGGCCGCGGTGTCGGGAACGGGCGGGGTCCCGTGCGTGTGGAAGGACTCGATGGTCTTCAGCCCCCACGCCTGGCCCCTGGCACGCTCGGCCTCGGTCCAGTTCACCGGTTCCCAGTCCGGGGCGAGCACCAGGCGCGCCCCGGCGTTGCACAACTCGATGCGGTTGCCGCCGGGTTCGTAGACGTAGAGGAAGAACGTCTGCTGGATGGCGTGCTTGTGCGGGCCGGTCTCGATGAAGACGTCGTGGTCGAGGGCGAGGTCGGCTGCCCGCAGGATGTCCTCGCGGGTGTCGGTGGCGAACGCGATGTGGTGCAGGCGCCCGCTGGAACCGGTCCAGTCGCGCGTCCACACCGCGTCGTAGCCCTTGTTCGTGAAGGTCGTCCAGCTCCCGGCGACGTTCCCGTCGTCCAGGACGATCTGCTCGGTGACCAGCGCGCCCAGCGTGTCGCGGGCGTAGTCCCGGTTGGGGACCACCTCGGCTCCCAGGTAGTTGACGTGGTCCAGGCGGCGCACCGGGACGCCGTGCGCGGGACGGGCCTGCGCCTGGTTCTTCAGCGCGGGAACCAGCCCGGACGGCGGGACGTAGCGCTCGGACTCGTGGTAGACGCCCATCTCGTGGCCGTCCGGTTCGGTGAAGACGTAGGTGGGCCCGTAACCGGGGTCGCCGTCCCGCCAGCCCAGACCCCGGCCGGTGGCCTCGATCCGGGACACCAGCCGGTCCAGGGCTTCCGGGCCGGCGGCGCGCAGGTTGGTGCGGCCGATCCCCGAGGTGCTGTGCGCGGTGAGTTTGACGGTGGTCCGCTCGTAGTCGTCCCAGGCGTGCAGGAAGACCGAGTCGCCTTCGGCGCCGGTCCGGGTCAGTCCCAGGTAGCCGGTGAAGAACTCCAGGCTCTCCTCGGGCCGGGGGGTGAGGAGTTCCAGGTGCGAGAGGTGGGCGATCTCGTGCAGTGGGGGCATCGTCGTCTCCGGTGCTGAGAGGGTGGGACGGAGCCGGGCGGTCGGGTCGCCGTCGACGGTGCGAGCCTGTGCGCTCCACGGCGAGCTCGGACGACGCCGCGAGCCGTCGACCGTCCGTCGTCGCCGTGTGCAGCTGTCGCAAAACAATTTACCGGGTTAACCCTGAGGTGACAACCCTCCGGACGAGACCGCCGGGTGGCCCGGCCCGGCCGGGGTCAGCGGGACTCGCGCACCAGGCGACGCAGCACGCGCGTCAGGGTGCGCCGGTCCGCGGGGGAGAGGTGCTCCACGGCGGCGCGCTCGGCGGCGAAGAACCCGTCGAGCACGGCCTCGACGGTGTGCAGGCCGCTCGCGGTGAGGGCGATCAGCTGTCGCCGGGCGTCGGCCTCGTCGGCGGAGCGGGTGATGATGCCCCGTTCGAACAGCCCGTCCAGCCGCTTCTTCATGCCGGCCGGGGTGACCATCATCCGGTCGGCCAGCTCGGCCTGGGTGAGGCGCTGGTCGGCGCCGGAGCGGTACAGGGCGGCGAGCACGTCGAACTGACCGCGGGACAGGCCGTGGGAGGCGAGGAAGCGGTCCGGCTCGGCGGTGACGGCGGTCGCCGCCCGGCGCAGCAGCGTGATCAGCTCGACGAGTTCGGTGTCGCGGCCGCCGGCGGACCACTGCATCGCCAGGTCGTGGGCCGTCGGGTGCTCGTGTGCCTCCATCGTCGCTCACCGTACCGGCGGCCCCGCCTGACGCCCCGGCCCGTCCTGCCCCCGGACGTCGGCCGGCCGGTGAGCGGGACCGCTCCGCCGGGCACCCGGCGCGGCCGTCCGGCACCTGGTCCCGCACCCGTGGCCGCAGGCCCACCCGGGCACTTCTCCCGGCTGCCGCGGTCAGTAGCATCTCGCCGAACGCACGACGACGACGTCCCCCCGGGAGGAACACCCGCATGTCCACCGATCGACCGGAGTTCGGAGTCGCCGTCGTCGGCCACTCCTTCATGGGTGCGGTGCACTCGCACGCGTGGCGCAGCGTCGACCACGTCGGCAACCCCCGCTGGCGCACCAGGCGCGTCGCCCTCGCCGGCCGGGACGCCTCCCGCGCGCAGGCCGCGGCGACCCAGTTCGGCTGGGACGAGGGCGTCGACGACTGGCGCACGCTCATCGAGCGCGACGACGTCCAGATCGTCGACATCCTCACCCCGGGCGACTCGCACGCCGAGATCGCCATCGCGGCCCTGGAGGCCGGCAAGCACGTCATCTGCGAGAAGCCGCTGGCCAAGACGGTCGAGGAGGCGCAGCGGATGACCGAGGCGGCCCAGGCCGCCGCCGCCAGGGGCGTGCGGTCGATGGTGGCCTTCAACTACCGCCAGGTCCCCGCGCTGGGGCTGGCCAAGCAGCTCGTCGACGCCGGCCGCCTCGGGGAGGTCCGCCAGGTCCGCGCGGTCTACCTGCAGGACTGGATCGTCGACCCGAGCTTCCCGCTGACCTGGCGCCTGCAGAAGGACCGCTCCGGCGCCGGCGCGCTGGGCGACATCGGCTCGCACATCATCGACGCCGCGCAGTTCATCACCGGCCAGAGGCTGACCGGCGTCTCCGGCACCGTCGAGACGTTCGTCAAGAAGCGTCCGCTCGAGGCCGCCCGCACCGGCGCGAACACCGGCCTGGGCGCGGAAGCCTCGACCGAGTTCGGCGAGGTCACCGTCGACGACGCCGCGGTGTTCTTCGGCCGCGGCGACGGCGGGGCGCTCATGACGTTCGAGGCGACCCGCATGGCTCTGGGCCGCAAGAACGGCATGAGGATCGAGGTCAACGGCTCCAAGGGCTCGATCGCGTTCGACTTCGAGTCGATGAACGAGCTGCACTTCTTCGACGGCACGCTGCCGGACGCCGAGAACGGCTTCCGCCGCATCCTGGCCACCGAGCCGGAGCACCCCGGGGTGGCGAACTGGTGGCCGGCCGGGCACGGCCTGGGCTACGACCACCCGTTCGTCCACGAGCTGCAGGAGTTCCTGGGCGCCATCGTCGACGAGCGCGACCCCAGCCCGAGCTTCGCCGACGGCCTGCAGGTCCAGCAGGTCCTGGACGCGGTGCAGCGCAGCGCCGAGAACAACTCCGCCTACACCAGCATCTGAGGAGCGAGAACGTGGCTGAACCGCTGAAGACCCCCCGCCCGGTGACGCTGTTCACCGGCCAGTGGGCCGACCTGCCCTTCGAGGAGGTCTGCCGCCTCGCCTCGGAGTGGGGCTTCGACGGCCTGGAGATCGCGAGCTGGGGCGACCACATCGACTCCACCCGCGGCGCGAGGGACGACGACTACATCGCCGAGAAGAAGGCCGTCCTGGACAAGTACGGCCTGAAGGTGTGGACCATCTCGGCCCACCTGTCCGGCCAGGCCGTCTGCGACCTGATCGACCAGCGCCACCAGGACATCGTCTCGGTCGACGTGTGGGGCGACGGCGACCCCGAGGGGGTCCGTCAGCGCGCGGCGGAGTACGTCAAGGACACCGCCCGCACCGCGGCCAGGCTCGGCGTCAAGACCGTCACCGGGTTCACCGGCTCCTCCATCTGGCACACCGTCGCGATGTTCCCCCCCACCCCCGACTCGATGGTCGAGGCCGGGTACCAGGACTTCGCCGACCGCTGGAACCCGATCATGGACGTCTTCGACGAGGTCGGCGTGAAGTTCGCGCTCGAGGTGCACCCGTCCGAGATCGCCTACGACTACTGGACGACCAAGCGCACGATGGAGGCCATCGGCCACCGCGAGGCGTTCGGGCTGAACTTCGACCCCTCGCACTTCGTGTGGCAGGACCTGGACCCGGTGCCGTTCCTGCGCGACTTCGCCGACCGCATCTACCACGTGCACTGCAAGGACTCCCGCAAGCAGCTCGACGGCCGCAACGGCCGTCTCGGCTCGCACCTGCCCTGGGCGGACTCGCGGCGCGGCTGGGACTTCACCTCCGTCGGGCACGGCGACGTGCCGTGGGAGCTGATCTTCCGCGAGCTGAACAACATCGGCTACGCCGGTCCGACCAGCGTCGAGTGGGAGGACGCCGGCATCGACCGCCTGCGCGGCGCGCCCGACGCCCTGGCGTTCGTGCGGGGGCTCGGCGAGCTCTTCCAGCCGCCGGCCGCCGCGTTCGACGCGGCCTTCAGCTCGAAGGGCTGACCTCAAGGAGTTCACCCGCACGGCCGATGTGACCTGTGGTGCGTCCAGCTCCGGCGCACCCCAGGTCCGTCGTCGGGAGGGGTGTTCCAGGTGTTCTCCGGCCAGCCGTCCGAGCCGTCGCCCGACGGGCGGCGCCTCGTCGGGGCACCCGGCGAACCCGCGCTGCTGCGAGGCGCCTGGCGTCGCAGCCTGGTCCTCTGCCTGGTGTTCGCGGTCGCGACCCTCGTCGGCCGCAGTGCCCAGGCCGATGGCGCGCACCTGGCCATCCTCTGGCCGGCCTCGGCCGTCGGTCTGCTGTGGATCGCCGGCTCGCCGGGCCGGCGCGGTCGCCTGCTCGACGCTGTGCTGCTGTTCCTGGTGACCGCCGGCCTGCGCGTCGTCACGCAGATGTCCCTGGTCGAGTCCTGCCTGCTGGCCCTCGCCGCACTGACCCAGGCCTTCGCCGGGGCGTGGACGTACCGGGTGCTGCAGCCGTCCGGGTTCCGGCTCGCGCGCATCGCGCACGTCCGGTCGCTCGCACTGTCCTCGCTGGCCGGCGCCCTGGCGTCCACCCCCCTGGCGGCGGTGGCCTTCGCGGTGGTGGACGACGTCGCCACGGCGCTGGCGACCACCCAGTGGGCGCTGCGGACGACCGTGTCGACGTTCGTGGTGCTGGCGGTCGTCCTGCGTTCGGCCGAACGGCGCCCCGACGCACCGGGGAGCGCCTGCTCGCAGGCCGAGCGGATCGCCCTGTTCGCGACCTTCCTGGCCTCCTACGGCCTCGCCTTCTGGATCGTCGACGCCGCAGCCGTGGCCTTCCTCGTGCTCCCGGTGGCCGTGTGGGTCGCCCTGCGCCGCACGACGACGGCGGCCACGGTGCACGTCGTCCTGGCGGCCGCCGTCGTCGTGGCCGCCACCTGGGCCGGGCACGGACCGTGGACGCGGCTGGGCCCCGACCTGCAGGCCATGTGCGCCGAGGCGTTCATCGGCACCCTGGGCTTCCTCGCCCTGGTCCTGGCCCTGTACCGCGACGAGGGCGTCGACGGCGCGCGCGCCGCCGCCGAGCAGGCCGACCTGCTGAGCGCGGTCTTCGCGTCCATCTCCGACGCCGTCTGCGTCTTCGACCGCGACGGGAACTCGCTGCTGCGCAACCCCGCCGCCGACGCGCTGCTCGGCGGCCCGCGCGCCGAGCGCCGGGACTGGGACGTGGACATGGACTTCTCGCACCCCGACGGCACCCGTTTCGCCGGCGCCGAGCTGCCGGTCGTGCGGGCCCTCGCCGGGGAGCCGGTCGAAGGCGTCGACCTGCGGCTGCGCACGCCGAGCGTTCCCGACGGCGTGCTGGTCAACGTCAGCGCCCACCCGCTGCCGCGCGAGCGTGGCGCGGTGTGGAGCGGGGGTGCCGTCGCCGCCTTCCACGACGTCACCGAGGTCCGCGCGGCCAGCGCCCGTGTGGCGCAGGCGCACGAGCTGCTGAGCAACGTCCTGCACGGCGCGACCGAGCACTCGATCATCGCCGTCGACACCCGCGGCCGGATCACCGTCTTCAGCGAGGGTGCGCAGCGGATGCTGGGCTGGACGGCCGAGGAGGTCGTCGGCACCGACGGGATGCGCGTCCACGACCCGGCCGAGGTGCGGGCCCTGGCCGACGCGCTCGGCGTGGACGACCTGCGCGCGGTGTTCGCCGCGGCGGACACCGACGACCCCAGGACCGGCCGGTTCACCTACGTGCGCCGCGACGGCAGCACGCTGCCCGTCAGCCTGACCACCTCGCCCCTGCGCAGCGGGTCCGGTGAGCTCCTCGGCTGGATCGGCGTGGCCACCGACGTCTCGGAGCTGGAGAACTCCGAGGCGCTGTTCCGGGCCGCGCTGCAGACGGCGCCCGTCGGGATCGCGCTGGTGGCCACCACCGGTGCCGACGCCGGGCGGATGGTGCGGGTCAACCGGTCGCTGTGCCGCTTCACGGGGCGCTCGGAGCCGGAGCTGCTGGGAGCCGAGTTCACCACGCTGGCGTTGGGGGGCGAGCCGTTCGACGAGCTGTTCGCCGAGGTCCTCGGCGGGCGCCGTGAACAGCGCGTCGACCTGCAGTTCCGCGCCGCCGACGGCCGGACGGTGGACGCCGAGGTGACCGCGACGCTCGTGCGGCCCCACGGCGGCGACGTCAGCCTGCTGCTGCTGGTCGAGGACGTCACCGAACGCCGTGCGGCGCAGGCGGAACTGCAGCACCGGGCGCTGCACGACCCGCTGACCGGGCTGCCGAACCGCACGCTGTTCCTCGACCGGCTCGAGCACGCCGTCGCGGCGGCGCAGCGGGGGACCGGGCACGTCGGGCTGCTGTACGTCGACCTCGACGGGTTCAAGGCCGTCAACGACGTCGCCGGGCACGCCGCCGGCGACGACCTGCTGGTGCAGGTCGCCCGGATGCTGTCCGCCTGCGTGCGCCCGGGCGACACGGTGGCGCGGCTCGGGGGTGACGAGTTCGCCGTCGTGTGCCCCGGGACGTCGGGGGAGGCTGACCTCGTCGGCATCGGCGAGCGGGTGCTGGAGGCGCTGCGCGAGCCGATCGCCGTGCGCGGTCACCAGGCCGCCGTCGGTGCGAGCATCGGCGTCCGGTGGTGCGCCGGGGAGGCCCCGGCCGAGCAGCTGCTGCGCGACGCCGACGAGGCGATGTACGCGGCGAAGCGGGGCGGCAAGGGGCGGGTCGTCGTGCACGGCGGTCGTCCGGGTCGTCCGGGTCGACCGGGAACCGGAACGGTCGCCGTCGCGTCTCATCCTTCTTAGGGGGATCACTCCGTGTCACGGATCAGACACGGAAAGTGTGGTTCATCTCACACCTGGATCCGGTAACGCGTCCCGACTGGTTGAGTGCGGCCCATGACGACGCTCCCCCGGCGCCCCCTCCGGACGATCACCCTGGCCGCCTCGGCCACGGCGACGGCCGCGCTCACCGTGCTCGCCCTGGCCGGTCCCGCGGCCGCCGACGAGATCACCCCCACCTCCACCCCGCTCGAGCAGTTCGAGGCCGAGGTCCTGGACCGCACCAACGCCGCCCGCGCCGCCGCCGGCTGCGCGCCCCTGTTCCTGGACCCGGCGCTGACCGCGGCCGCCGACCGGCACACCCACGAGATGGCCGCCACCGGCCGGATGACCCACACCGGCGCCGACGGCAGCTCGCCGCGGACCCGGCTGGCCGCCGAGGGCGTCCACCCGGTGCGCACGGCCGAGAACATCGCCTACGGCTACGACGCCGGCTCCGTCGTCGACGCCTGGCTGGCCAGCCCCGGTCACCGGGCCAACATCCTCGACTGCCGGCTGCGGGCCATCGGCGTGGCCGAGGTCGCCAGCGCGTCCGGGCCCTTCGTGACCCAGGTCTTCGCCGGCTGACCGCCCCGCCCGCTCGCCGCGACCCGTGGAGTGGAACTGAGCGATGCTGGGACCAGCAGGCGGAACCCCGCCGGCGCGCCAGGCGTCGGAGGCTCCGCGGCTCGGGGTGCGAAGGCCGCACCGGCGGAGGCGGGAGGTCGAGGTGTCCGGAGCGCCGTGGTGGGGGTTCCGCGCGGACCCCGGGCACTCCGCGGGTTCCGCGGACGACCGGGCTGACACGGTCACCCGCACCGCCCGGCCCGCACCCCCGGTGGTGACCTCGCCACCTCGTCCGCTGCACGGGCTGCACGGACTGCACCTGACCGCGGCCGTCCTGGCCGCCGTCCTGCTCGTCCTGCTCGGGCTCCTCGCGGCCCGCACCATCGGCTCGTCCGGCGGTGCGGTGACCGGGGCGGCCACCGCGAACGGCCCCGGGACGACCGTCGTCGCGTCCGGGGCGGTCCCGGCGGCGGGTGGAGCGGCGGCGGGGGGCACCGCCGCGGCCGACGCCGCCGCCACGGCCGAGCTGGAGGCGCTGCGCCGGCAGGGTCTGGAGGCGCACCCGGTGGCCGGGCAGTGGGTGGCCCAGCTGGCCGCCAAGAGCGTGGGCACGACCGACCCGGTGCAGACGGCGGCCAACGGCAGCAGCACCTTCTACGCCACGGACATCCTGGCCCAGAGCCGGCAGATCGCCTCCGGCGTCGCGGGCGGCGACGTCTTCGTCCTGCGGACCACCGACTTCGGTGAGGGGCTGCTCGACGCCCGCGGCAACCCCTACTGGGTGACGCTGGCCGCCGGCCCGTTCGCCGACGCCGACGACGTCCACGCCTGGTGCGACAGCATGTTCGCCACCACCCCGGCGCAGGAGCGCGGGAACGTGTGCCTGCCCAAGCAGCTCACCCCCCGCGCCTGAGCTCAGGCGTCGGGCGACTTCTCGCGCAGCGACGGGAAGACGTGGCCCGGGTTCTCGCCCTGCTCGAACATCGGCGCCGCCGGACCCAGTCCGACGATCAGCGGGTCCGGGGTCCCGACGACGTCGGGATCCTTGTCGTCGTAGGGCAACTGGGAGAGCACGTGGCGCATCGCCTCGATGCGGGCCCGCTTCTTGTCGTTGCTGCGGATCGTCGTCCACGGGGCGTCGGCGGTGTCGGTGTAGAAGAACATCGCCTCCTTGGCCTCGGTGTAGTCGTCCCAGCGGTCCAGGGACTCCAGGTCCATGGGTGACAACTTCCAGCGGCGCACCGGGTCGCCCGCGCGCAGCGCGAACCGGGTCCGCTGCTCGGCGGCGGAGACCGAGAACCACATCTTCACCAGCCGGATGCCGCTGCGCACCCACATCCGCTCCAGGTCCGGGACCTGGCGCATGAACTCCAGGTACTCCAGCGGTGTGGCGAAACCCATGACGCGTTCGACGCCGGCGCGGTTGTACCAGGAGCGGTCGAACAGGACGATCTCACCGCCGCTGGGCAGGTGCTGCACGTAGCGCTGGAAGTACCACTGGCTCCGTTCGCGGTCGCTGGGCTTGTCCAGGGCGACGACCCGCGCGCCACGGGGGTTGAGGTTCTCGGTGAAGCGCTTGATGGTGCCGCCCTTGCCCGCGGCGTCGCGGCCCTCGAAGACCAGCAGCACCTTCTCGTCGTGCTGCTTCACCCAGTTCTGCATCTTCAGCAGTTCGACCTGCAGGCCCCGCTTGAGCCCCTCGTACTCCTTGCGGGTCATCTTGGTGTCGTAGGGGTACCCCTCGCGCCACGTCTGCGCGGCCTCCGCCCCGAGGCCGGCCAGCAGCGCGGGCGCCTCGGTCTCGGACGATCCGGGCGCCTCCTCGACGACGTCGTCGAGGTCCGGGGCCCGCTCGCCGTCACCATCGGCCCGGGCCTCGGACACGTCGCTGCTCATGCCCAGATCGTGCCCCGCGCGGGACCGTCCCACACCTCGGCCACCGGGTTCCCCACGTCGCGCCCGGTGTCTGCGGCCGCGCGGCGACGGGGTGGCGCTGACAGCATGCGCCCATGAGCGGCTCCACCGACGCCCACGTCCACGACCTCGACGACCTGCGGGGCCGTGTGCGGGCCGAGCGGGGTGGGAGCGTGGACGACAGCATCCCCCAGCTCGCGCAGGCCGATCCCGACCTGTGCGGGCTGGCGCTGGCGCTGGCCGACGGCACCGTGCGGACCAGCGCCCAGGCCGACGTGGCCGTCAGCGTGCAGTCGGCCGTCAAACCGTTCCTGTTCGCGTTGGCCCTGCTCGACACGGGCGGGGACGCGCTGGACCGGATCGGCATCGAGCCGACCGGGGAGGCCTTCGACGCGATCAAGCTCGAGACCGGCACCGGGCGCCCACCGAACCCCATGGTCAACGCCGGCGCGCTGCTCACGGCCTCCCTCGTCGAGGGAGACGACGTCGAGGGGCGCACCGAGCGCATCGTGGCCGGGTTGTCCGCCTTCGCCGCCCGGGACCTGGAGGTCGACGAGGACGTCGCCCACAGCGAGCACCTGCTCGGGGACCGCAACCACGCCCTGGCCCACCTCATGCGCGCCGAGGGGACGATGCACGTCGGTGCCGACGACGCCGTCGCGGTCTACGCCCGCGCGTGCGCGGTGCTGGTCGATGCACGGTCGCTCGCCGTGATGGGCGCGACCCTGGCGTGCGCGGGCCGCAACCCCGTCTCGGGTGAGCAGGTCGTGCCGCCGCGGGTGGCGCGCGACGTGGTGTCGGTCATGGCCACCTGCGGCGTGTACGACGGTTCGGGGCGGTGGATGCGCAGCGTGGGCGTTCCCGCGAAGTCCAGCGTGTCCGGGGGGATCGTGCTGTCGGCGCCGGGAGTGCTGGGCGCAGCGGTGATCAGCCCGCCCCTGGACGCGCAGGGCACCAGCGTGCGTGGACGCATCGCCTGCGAGGAGCTCAGCGCGGACCTCGGCCTGCACGTCTTCGCGGCGAAGCCCTGAGGCGGCCGGGAGTCGGGTCCTCGGTCGCCGGCTCGGAGGGACAGGTCGGAGGGACAGCTCGGAGGGACAGGTCAGAGGGACAGGGAGGGGTGCAGCCGGGTCAGGGTCCAGGTGCGGCCGCGGTGGCAGGCGAACACCGTGACGGCCAGGGCGAGCACCCCGAACCCGGCCAGCACCGCGGCGTCCGTGCCCACCGGTCCGGAGGCACCGGCGACGAGGTGGCGCAGGCCGTCGGCGGCGTAGGTCATCGGCAGGAACGGGTGGATGGCCTCGAAGAAGGCCGGTGACGTGCCGACGGGGTAGGTCCCGCCCGCGGAGGTCAGCTGCAGGACCAGCAGCACCAGGGCCACCAGCCGGCCGACCCCGCCCAGCAGGGCGTTCAGGCACTGGTGGACGGCGGTGAACACGACCGCGACGAGCGCCCCGAAGGCGACGGTGGCCACCGGGTTCGGCGACTCGATGCCGACGGCCAGCAGCAGGACCAGCCACAGCACCACGGCCTGGGCGATCCCGAGCAGGGCGCCGGGCACCCAGCCGGCGACCGCGACGCGCAGCGAGGAGGCCGTCGAGGCCAGCGCCCGCTGGGAGACCGCGCGCAGCACCATGTACGTCACCATGCCGCCGACCCACAGCGCGACGGGCACGAACAGCGGGGCCAGGCCGTCGCTGTAGCGGTCGACGGCGTTCTCCTTCACCCGTTCGGCGACGACGGGGGCCGCCGCGACGGCGGCCCGTTCGCCCGTGTCGTCGTAGTCGGGCACCTGCGACTGACCGTCGGCCAGCTGCGTCTGCAGCGAGCCGGCCCCCTGGCTCAGCTGCGCGGTGCCGTCGGCGAGCTGGGTAGCACCGTCGCGGGCCTGGGTCGTGCCGTTCAGCAGGGCGGTGGCGCCGTCGTCGACCTGCGCGGCACCGGTGGCCAGGGCGGCCGCGCCGTCGGCGGCGGCCTGCGAGCCGGTGGCCAGGTCGCGCGTGCCGGTGGCCAGGGCGTCGGCTCCGTCGGCGGCCTGGGCGACGCCCTGCTGCAGGGCGGGGGCGGCACCGGCCAGCTGCCGGGCACCGGCGGCGACGGCGTCGGCTCCCTCGGACAGCTGCCGGGCGCCGGTGGACAGCTCGTCGACCCGCTGCCGCACGGTCGCGGCGGCGGTGTCCAGCGTGCCGTCCGCCAGGGCCTGCTGGGCCTGCTCGAGGGTGCGGACCGCGGCGGCCAGGCTCTCGTCGTCGGGGTTCGCGGCGGCCAGGGCGCGGGCCTGGGTCAGCAGCTGCTCGACCAGCGGCGCCAGCCCCTGCGTCTCCGCCAGCGCCGGCAGGAGCTGGTCGGCGGCCCCGGTCAGGGCCCCGGCGCCGTCGGCCACCTGCCCCGCGCCGGCGGCGACGGCGTCCGCACCGGCCGACAGCTGGGCCGTCTGCCCCGGCAGACCGGCCGTCGCCGTCCGCAGCTGGTCCAGCCCCTGGGCCAGCGTCCCGGCCCCGGTGGCGGCGCTGCCGGCGCCGGTGGCCACCTGCCGGGTGCCCTCGGCCAGGTCGTCGGCGCCCGCGCGCAACGCACCGGTCCCGTCGACCAGCTGCGCCGCACCGGTCCCGAGGTCGCCCAGACCCAGGACGAGGGTGTCGGCGCCGTCGTCGGCCGCCCGGGCGCCCTCGGCCAGCTGCCCGGCCCCGTCGGCGGCCTCGCCGAGGGCGTCGTGGACGGAGGAGAACGCGACGTAGACGTTCTCCAGGTAGTTCGTCGTGGTGTCGGTGGCGACGTCGGTGCGGATCGTCGTGGCGATGGTGTTCGCGACCTGGCCGATGATGTAGTTGCGCGCGTCGTCGGTGGTGACGGTCAGCCGCGCCTGCTGCGGGTCGTCGCCGCCGGTGGAGGCCAGGGCCTGCGAAAAACCCTCCGGAACGGTCAGGACGGCGGAGAACTCCCCGTCGCGCAGACCGTCCGCGGCCTCCTGCGCACTGGCCGCGGTCCAGCTGAACCCCGCGTCGGCGTCGGGGCCGGTGAGCCGGTCGACGAGGTCGGAGCCGGCCGAGACCGTCTGCACCGAACCGTCGGGTGCGGTGACCTGCGCGGGGGAGTCGGAGTTCACCACGGCGGCCCGCAGGTTCGACAGCCGGCTCACCGGGTCGGTGTTCGACCACAGGTACAGGCCGCCGTAGATCAGCGGGACGAGCACGACGGTGAGGATCGCCAGCTTGGTGATCGTCGCCCGCCGGAACCGGGCCAGTTCCAGGCCGGGGAGGGAGAAGCGGGGGAGTTTCACGAGTTGTCCTGGTGGTCGGGGAGGTCGAGGAGGATGCGGCCGTCGTCGGTGCGCCAGTGCAGGTCGGAGGTGTCCGCGCAGCTGGCGACGATGGTCAGCGGGTGCGGCGAGGTCTGCTGCAGGGCAGCCAGCGCGTTCCAGGCCCGCCGCCGGTCCACGGTGCGGCGCAACGCGTCCACGTCGTCGACGACGAGCACCTCGGGTCGGCCGGTGAGGGCGAGCACGACCCCCAGCGCCATCCGCTCGAGCGGGTCGATGTCGCTGACGAACTCCTTCGGACGCAGCCGGGGGACGTCGGTGCCCGTCCGCTCCAGCGCCTCCTCCACACGCCGCAGCCGGGCCTGCACCTGCGCGTCGGAGACCCACGGGCGGTACCAGGGCTGGTGCAGGACGAGCCGTTCGGCGACGTGCTGCTCGACGGTGAGGGCGTCGTCGAGTTCGTTGACGCCGCGCACCTCGGCCAGCGCCACCCGCCGGCGCACCGCGGTGGCGCGCCCGGGCAGGTCCTCGCCGAGGACGCGCAGGGTCCCGGCGGTGGGCCGCATCCGGCCGGCCAGCGTCAGCAGCAGCGACGTCTTGCCGGCGCTGGCGTGGCCGCGCACGACGAGCGTCGAACCGGCCGCCACGTCGAGGTCGACGCCGGAGAACACGGTGCGCCCGCGGTCGCGCAGTTCCAGCCCGCGGGCCTGCAGGACGCTCACCGGGCGGCCTCCTCGGTGAACTGCTGGATGACCGCGGTCACGACCCGCGCCTCGAAGCCCTCGACGTCGCCGGTGTCGCCGAGCAGCCGCGGGGTGACCAGGCCCTCGTGCGCGGTGACGACGGCGCGGACGAGTTCGTCGGCCGGCACCGTCAGCCGGCGGCCGACCCGGGCGAGGGCCTGCTCGAGCACCGGGGCCAGCCGGCGGCGCAGGTCGGCGCGCTGCCGGGCCAGCGTCGCGGCGGCCTCGGGGTTGCGCAGCGCCTGCGCGGTGAACTCGGTGCGCACGGCGTGCCACTGCCGGTCGATGGGCAGGACCTGCAGGACGTGGGCCACCACCTGCTCGAGGTCGGCGCCGGGCAGGCCGTGGGCCAGCCGCTCCTCGACGTGGTCGACCAGCGCACCGGCCCGGTCGGTGTAGAGCGCGGCGACGACGTCGTCCATCGTCGCGAAGTTGGAGTAGAAGGCGCCGCGGGTGAAACCCGCGCGCTCGCAGACGCTCTCGACGCTGCTGCGGGCCAGGCCCTGCTCGCCGAGCACGTCGAGGGCGGCCGTGAGCAGCCGCGCGCGCGTCTGCTCCCGGCGCCGGGAGGTGCGCTCCCGGGCAGCGGTCGTCGTGGTGGTCACGGTGATCAGCGTACGCGCTCTCGATACGAAACGCATCCAGTGCAGATCGCATCCATGGACACGGCGCGGTGGTCCCGTGAAGGGCGCGTCTGGCCGTGTCCGAACTCTTAGGGTGGGTGCGCGGGCACGCTGCGTGCTGCGCACTCGGGGGAGTTTCGAAGCGGGGGAACGGCCAGTGGTCAACCAGCGGGCGCAACAGGAGACCGGGCGACCGACGGGAGGGCGCCGGCCGCGGCCCTGGACCAAGCGGCCCACCACCTGGATCGGCCTGGGCGCCGTCGTCGTGGCCGGCGGCTACTGCGCCGCGGCGCTGGCCGTCGGCGGACAGGCCCCGCGCGGCACGACCGTCCTGGGCGTCGACGTCGGCGGCCTGGACCGCACCGCCGTCGAGCAGGCCGTCGACCGGGCGGCCCAGGAGGTCCAGTCCCGCCCCGTCGCCCTGCAGGTCACCGGGGCCGGAGCCTCCACCACCGGGGAGGTCGTCCCCGACCAGGCCGGTCTGTCCGTCGACGCCGCCACCACCGCCGACGAGCTCGCCGGGCCGGCGTGGTCCCCGGCGGCGCTGTGGCGGCACCTGGCCGGCGGCGACACCGTCGACCCCGTCGTCACCCGCGACGACGCCGCGCTCCGCGGCGCGCTGCAGCCGCTGGCCGACTCCGTGGCCGTCGCCCCCGTCGAGGGCGCGGTCACCTTCGACGTCCGCGAGGACGGCAGCGTCGAACCCGCCGTGGCCGCCCCCTCCGACGGCCGCGACCTCGACGTCGCAGCCGCCGCGGACGCGGTGGCCGGCGGCTGGCTGGCCGGCGAGCCGGTCACCCTGCAGGCCGACGTCGCGCGGCCCACCGTGGACGCCGCCGGCATCGAGGCGAGCGTGGACGCCATCGCCCGGCCCGCGGTCGCCGGGGACCTCGTCGTCGCCGGCGGCGGCCGGGAGGCCACCCTGACCCCGGCCGCGTTCGCCCCGGCGCTCGCTGTCCGCCCGGTGGAGGGCGAGCCCGAACTGGTCGCCGACGGCGCCGGGTTGCGGACCGCGCTCGCCGCGGCCGACCCGCAGTTCGAGACCGCACCGCAGGACGCGCGCATCGAGATCGTCGGCGACGTGCCGCAGGTCGTGCCCGCCGTCGCCGGCCGCGCCACCCCCGACGCCGACCTGGCCGCCGCCGTCACCGGCGCGCTCACGGGTCAGGACCCCACCCGGCGCGCCGAGGTGGAACCGACCGAGTCGCAACCGGAACTGACCACCGACGAGCTGAACTCCCTCGGGATCGTCGAGCGGATCTCCACCTTCGCCACGACGCTGACGTCCGACGCGGACCGCACCGAGAACATCCGGATCGCCGCCGGGTACGTCGACGGCACGATCCTGCAGCCCGGCGAGGAGTTCTCGCTCAACGACACCGTCGGCGAGCGCACGCCCGAACGGGGTTTCAACAAGGCCCCCGTGATCTCCGGCGGACGCCTCGTCGACGACTACGGCGGCGGTGTCTCGCAGTTGTCGACCACGTTGTTCAACAACGTGTTCTTCGCCGGCCTCGACGAGCTGGAGCACAAACCCCACTCGCTCTACATCTCCCGCTACCCCGAGGGGCGCGAGGCGACGCTGGACTGGCGCAGCATCGACAACCGGTTCCGCAACGACTCCGGCCACGGCGTCTACATCCAGGCCGGGATCGTCGGCAACCAGGTCGTCGTGTCGTTCTACGGGACGAAGTTCATGGACGTGGAGTCGGTCACCTCGGGCCGGCGCAACGTCAAGACCCCGCGGACCGTCTACGACACCTCCGAGGGGTGCACGCCGAACTCGACACCGCACACCGGTTTCACCGTCGACGTCACGCGCATCATGACCCCCGTCGCGGGAGGCCCCGAACAGCGCGAGACGTGGACGACGGTGTACAACTCCGACAACCGCGTGGTCTGCGGCCCGGACCCGTCCGCCGCGAAGCCCACCCCCACCCCGCAGGCCTCCACACCCGCTCCGCAGACCACACCCGCCGGCTGACCCTCACCGCCCGCACCACGGGCACCGGCCCGGGCCGAGGGTTCCCCCGGCCACCGCACGTTCCAGTTCGTCCAGCGCCCCGGTGGCCGCCAGGCCGGCCTCCTCGGCCAGCCGGCGCCGGTAGTCGCGGGCCGTCTGCAGGGCGCTGGCGGCCCGGCCGGTCACGGCGAGCGTCTCGACCAGCAGCCGGACGCCGGGTTCGGCCAGCGGATCGGCCTCCACGGCCTCGGCGGCCAGGTCGGTCGTGCCGTCGACCTCGCCGGAGGCCAGCGCGGTGTGCACGAGCAGTTCGGTGATCTCCCAGCGCAACCGGTCCAGGCCGACCGTGGCGGCCGCCACCGCCGGCACGTCCTGCAGGTCGGCCAGCGCCGGACCCCGCCACAACGCCAGCGCCTCCCGCAGGTCCGAGACGGCGCCCCGCTGGTCGGCGCGGGCTCCGGCGCGGGCCCGGCGCAGCAGCCGCCGCGCACGGGCCGCGTCCAGCGCGTCCTCCTCCAGCGTCAGCCGGTAGGCGCCGTCGAGGGTCTGCAGGCGCCGGGCCGCGGGGCCGAGGTGCCCGCGCAGCCGGGAGACGTGGTTGTGCACGGCCGGGCGTCCCGAGCCCGGCCGCGCGCGGGGCCAGGCCACGTCCAGCAGGTGGTCCACGGTCACCGCCCGGCCCCGGGCCAGTGCGAGCACCGCCAGCACCGCCCGGCGACGGACTCCCGGGACGGGCACGGGCCGCCCACCGACGAGCAGCCGCACCGGTCCCAGCACCTCGACCTCGACGTCCTCGGCCACCGCGTCCTCCCCGACGCTCCGGTGTGCCCAGGATGCTCCGCCGTGACACGGCCGCGCGAGTCCCGTGCCAGGACGGTGCCAGGACGGTGCCAGGACGGTGCGAGGCCGCCGCGCCATCTTCGGCCTCCGTCGGAACCGGACGTCCTGGAGGTGGCGGGCATGGCGAGCGAGACGACGACGACCACGGACCGGCTCGGGGAGGAGGTGGGGGCGGCGCTGCGCGAGCGGATGCGCGGGGCC
The DNA here is from genome assembly GCF_050871945.1 of Kineococcus deserti. NCBI lineage: Bacteria > Bacillati > Actinomycetota > Actinomycetes > Kineosporiales > Kineosporiaceae > Kineococcus > Kineococcus deserti. The sequence continues at coordinate 94,758 of NZ_JBJLSI010000003.1, forward strand.
GTCCTGGGACGTGACGATCCGGGCTTCGAACCGGCCCGGCAGGTGTGGAACGGGTTCGTCGACCGTCACCCGGTGGTCTTCGCGCGGTGCGAGGGGGTGGCCGACGTCGTGGCGGCCGTGGAGGTCGCGCGCCGCTTCCGGCCCCCGGTGAGCATCCGCGGTGGCGGGCACCAGGTGGCCGGCGGTGCGTTGTGCGACGACGGGCTGGTGATCGACGTGGGCCCGATGCACGGGGTGCACGTGAACCCGGCCGAGCGCACCGTCCGCGTCGAGGCGGGAGCGCGGTGGGCCGACGTGGACCGGGCGACGCAGCTGTTCGGGCTGGTGGTTCCCGGAGGGGAGGTGTCCGTGACGGGTGTCGCCGGCTACACCCTCGGTGGCGGGCTGGGCCTGCTGCAGCGGAAGTTCGGGCTGGCGTGCGACAACCTGCGCTCGGTCGAGGTGGTCACCGCCGACGGTCTGGTGCGCACGGCGAGCGCCACCGAGAACCCCGACCTGTTCTGGGCCGCGCGCGGCGGGGGCCGCGGGATCGGGGTGGTGACGTCCTTCGAGTTCGACCTGCACCCGCTGGGACCGCAGGTGGTGCTCGCGACGGTCTTCTACTCCTACGACCAGGCGCGGGACGTGCTGCGCGCGTGGCGGGACTACACGGCGTCGGCCCCGCGGGAGGTGTCGCCGGAGTACGGGTTGTGGAGCGTGCCGCCCGCCCCGGCGATCCCTGCGGAGCTGCACGGGCAGAAGGTCGTCGTCGTGGGTGGGCTGTACGCGGGCGACCCCGCCGAGGCCGGCAAGGTGCTGGGCCCGCTGGCCGGGTTGGGTGGACCGCTCATCGACGCGACGGCGACCGCGCCGTACACGGCGGTGCAGGAACGGCTCGACCCCCTCTTCGCCGACGGCGAGCGCCGCTACTGGAAGTCGCACTTCCTCGACGCGCTGCCCGACGAGGCCGTGGAGGCGGTCGTCGCCCTCGACGCCGACCGGCCCACCCCGCAGTGCCTGACGATCCTGCGGACGCTGGGCGGGGCGATCGACGACGTCGCGCCCGCGGACAGCGCGTACCCGCACCGCGGGGCGCTGTACAACCTCAGCATCGACGGGAACTGGACCGACCCGGCGATGGACGCCCGGCTGGTGGGCTGGGTGCGGGCGGGCTGGGACTCGATGCGCCCGTACTCCACCGGTGGGGTGTACGTGAACTTCGCCGGGATGGACGCCGACGCCGGCGCCGAGGAGGTGTACGGCGGGGCGTCGGACCGGCTGGCGCAGGTGCGGCAGGCGTACGACCCCGACGGGTTGTTCGCCGACGCGGCGGGCCGTCACTGACGACGGCACCGGGCGGGGTCCGGGCGCACGGCGCGCGTGCCCGGGCTCCACCTGCCCCGGGACGTCACCGCCGCCGACCTGCTGGAGCGGCAGGTGCCGGTGGCCGGGGCCTGACCGGAAGTGCACGACCACGGTGATCGTGCACTGCGGTCACAGGGGCAGGACGTCGACGTCCACGGCCCGCACGGGCCACAGGTCGAGCTCGAACCGGATGCCCGGCAGGGCGTAGGTGAGCTCGGACTGCAGCCGGAACCCCTCGCTGGCGTACTGCGTGCACGACAGCGGCGAGTCCCAGCCGCACAGGTCCACGGGGTGGTGCTCGTCGAAGTAGGCCTGCCAGCCCAGCAGACCGGTGCGCAGCGTCTCGTCCAGCCCCAGGTCGTCCAGGTGCTCGGTGCTCAGGACGAAGCCGCCGAGGTCGGCGGGGGCCCACACCGGGGTCGGCGCCAGGTAGTCGCTCATCAAGCGGAGTCGCTCAAAAGGCACGCATCGAGGGTAGGCCCTCGGGGCGGGTGCTCCGGACCGCACCGTGACTGCGCTGCAACAGTTTGCAACGACGCAGTGTCGTAGTTGAAGGCGGGCGGAACGGTGTCCCGCCGCGCTGAGCAGGGGGTTCGAGCGCGCAGTCACCGCGTGCCCGGTGAACGCGCGCGAGGTCACCGCGCGCCCGCGCCGGCGCGGGATGTCAGGGCAGCGACAGCTGATCGACAGGGGGCCGCCGGCCGCCGCGGTGAACCCGGGGCGCGCGCAGTCCGTGATCGGGGCAGCAGGCCGCGTTCCCCAGCCACCAGAGGTGACCCGCCATGAGCAGCACGCGCACGACCGACCGCCCGCCGGCCCCCGGCCGCCCCCGCCGCCGTACGGGCCTGTGGATCACCCTTGGGGTGCTCGTCGTCCTGCTCGTCGTGGCCGCGTTCATCGGGCCGCGCATCTACGCGAGCATCGAGAACGAGGACGCGGCCGCGCCGCTGGTCACGGCCGCGGCGACCCCGTCGGCCACCGCGAGCCAGGCCGCCACCGACGCCTCCCTCGACGGCGCCTGGGCCATCGCCCCCGGCGCGACCGCCGGGTACCGCGTCGCGGAGGTCCTCAACGGTCAGGACGTCACCGTCACCGGGCGCACCGACCAGGTCACCGGAGGCCTGGCCGTCGCCGGCGGGGAGCTGACCGAGGGCACCGTCTCGGTCGACCTGGCCAGCGTCACCACCGACTCCGGCCGGCGCGACGACCAGTTCCGCGGCGAGGACATCATGGACGTCGAGCAGTTCCCGACGGCCGACTTCGCCCTCACCCGGCCCGTCCCGCTCGGCGGTCTCGACGTCGGCTCCACCATCGCCGTCCAGCTCGTCGGCACGCTGACGCTCAAGGGGACCACCCGGGACGTCACCGTCCCGGCGACGGTCGAGCGGACCGCGCAGGACGCCGTCACCGTCACCGGCGCGGCCGACGTGACCTGGTCCGACTACGGCGTCCAGGCCCCTGACCTGGGCTTCGTCTCCGTCGAGGACGCGGGCACGATCGAGTTCACCTTCGCCGCCACCCCGGCCTGACCTCCGGTTCCGCCTGCGGGCGACGTCACCGGTCCCTACCCTGGCGGCATGTCGTCCGCGGGAGCGGTGGACCCGCTGCTCCTGCGCGCGTGGCAAGAGGTCTCCGAGGGGATCATCGTGCTGGACGCCCACGAGTGGCGCGTCGACCACGTGAACGCCGCCGGCGCGGCGATGTACGGGCTGACCCCCGAGGACTTCCTCGGCCGGCCGCTGTCGGAGGTCTTCCCGGTCGCGGTGGGCTCGGCGTTCCACGACGAGCTGCGCCGCACCCGCGCCGAGGGCGCACTGGTCACCTGGACCGGCCCCGTCCCCGGGACCGACCGGTGGATCGCCGTGCGCGCCCAGCGCCTCGACGACCACGTGCTGTGCGCCTTCCGCGACGTCACCGCGGAGCACGCCCTGGAGGTCGAACGCGACGGGCTCACCGCGTCGCTGCGCGCCTCGCTGGAGCACACGACCCGGCTGCTGCGGCTGTCCGAGGCGCTGACCGCCACGCGCACCGTGACCGACGTGGCCCGCACCGTGGTCGACGCGGCCCGCGACGGGTTCGGGGCGGCCTACGCCGCGTTGTCCGTCGTCGACCACGAACGGCAGCTGCTGCGCACCCCGTTCACCGGCGAGTACGCCCCCGGCGCGCAGGAGCAGTGGCAGGACCTGCCGCTGGACGGTCCCGGCCCCGGCACGCTGGCGATGCGGCAGGGCTCGCCGCGCTTCGACGACGCCGCCAGCCTGCGCACGAACTTCCCGGAACTGGCGCACCGCTGGGACGTCGCCGACGTCCACTACCTGGCGACCGTCCCGCTGGTCGCCGCCGGGCGCACCGTCGGGCTGCTGACGATGGTCTGGCACGAGGACCTGGAACCGTCGCCGAACCGGCGGGCCATGCTCGTCGCGCTGGCCTCCTACACCACGCAGGCGCTGCAGCGGGCGCTGCTGCTCGCCGAGCGCACCGAGACCGCGCGCACCCTGCAGACCTCGATGCTCACCGCGGACCTGCCCCAGGTCGGTGACCTGGAGGTCGTCGCCCGCTACGTCCCCGCGCACGCCGGCGACCAGGTCGGCGGCGACTGGTACGACGCGCTCCTGCTGCCCGACGGCACGACGCTGCTGGTCATCGGCGACGTCACCGGCCACGACATCACCGCCGCGGCCGGGATGGGGCAGCTGCGGATCGCGCTGCGCGCCCTGGCCGTCGACCGCGACGACCCGCCCGCCGAGCTGCTGGGCCGGCTGGAGCAGGTCGTCGACTCCCTGCGCGGCGACCCGATCCTGGCCAGCTGCCTCGTCGCCCGCATCGAGCAGGACGCCGCGGCCCGGGCCGCCGGGACGCGGACCGTGCGGTGGGCCAACGCCGGGCACCCGCCGCCGGTGCTCGTGCGGGCCGACGGCACCGCCCACGTGCTGGACGCCACCCCCGACCTGATGCTGGGCGTCGGCCCGACCACCCGCTCGGACCACACCGTCGACGTCCCGGCCGGTTCGACCCTGCTGCTGTACACCGACGGCCTGGTCGAACGGCGCGACGACGACCTCGACAACGGCATCGAGCGGCTGCGCGTCGCGGCCGGCGGGCTGGCCGGCGGCGACCTGCCCGCGGGACTGGACGCCCTGCTCGCCGACGCCGGGGGACCGGGCGGGGACGACGTCGCGCTGCTCGCCGTCCGGTTCCACGCCCACCGCTGACCTACGATCGTCTGCTGTGAGTGACGAGAAGGACCCCGTCGTCTTCGAGGGGCGGACGGGGGTCGCGCACCCCATCACGCGCTACCACACACCGGTGCTGCACAGGCCGTGCACCCCGGTGACCTCCTTCGACGACGACCTCGTCCAGCTCGTGGCCGACATGTTCGCCTCGATGCGGGCCGCCGACGGCGTGGGACTGGCCGCCAACCAGATCGGCGTCGACGCGCGGGTCTTCGTCGTGGACTGCCCCGACGCGGACACCGAGACGACGGGGGAGAACGTCGTCGCGCACGTCGTGAACCCCGTCCTGCACCTGCCCACCGGCCGCAGGCGCCGCCTCGACCTCGACGGCGAGGGCTGCCTGTCGGTCCCCGGCGAGTACGCCGACCTGGCCCGCCCCGACAAGGCCGAGGTCACCGGCGTCGACGTGCACGGCAACCCCGTGAAGATCGTCGGGACCGGACTGCTGGCCCGCTGCCTGCAGCACGAGAGCGACCACCTCGAGGGCGTCGTCTACGTCGACCGGCTGCCGGCCGGCGAACGCGCCGAGATCCTCGCGGCCGCAGGCCTGGAGCCCCCGCAGTGATCGTCCTGGGAGTGGAGTCCAGCTGCGACGAGACCGGCGTCGGCCTCGTCAGCGAGGGCGTCCTGCTCGGCGACGCGCTCGCCTCGAGCATGGACGCGCACGCCCGCTTCGGCGGCGTCGTGCCCGAGGTCGCGGCCCGCGCCCACCTCGAATCGATCGTGCCGGTGCTGCACGAGGCGCTGGAGAAGGCCTCCATCGGGCTCGGCGAGGTCGACGCGATCGCCGTGACGGCCGGTCCCGGGCTCTCGACGGCCGTCCAGGTCGGGCTGGCCTCGGCCAAGGCGCTCGCCTTCGCCCTGGGCAAACCGCTGTACGGCGTGCACCACCTCGCCGGGCACGCGGCCGTCGACGTGCTCGAGCACGGGCCGCTGCCGGCGCGCTGCGTGGCGCTGGTCGTCTCCGGGGGGCACACGTCGCTGCTGCTGCTCGGCGACCTGGGCCGCGACCCGATCGTGCACCTCGGCGACACCATCGACGACGCCGCGGGGGAGGCCTTCGACAAGGTCGCGCGCGTCCTGGGGCTCGGCTACCCCGGCGGGCCGGTCGTCGACCGGGTCGCCCGCGAGGGGAACCCGCACGCCGTGGAGTTCCCCCGCGCGCTGTCGCGGCCCTCCGACCCCGCCTACGGGTTCTCCTTCTCCGGGGTGAAGACCGCCGTCGCGCGCTGGGTCGAGGCACGGGTCGACGCCGGTGGCGAGGTGCCCGTGGCCGACGTCGCGGCCAGCTTCCAGGAGGCCGTCGCGGACGTCCTGACCCGCAAGGCGCTGGCGGCCTGCCGCGAGCACGGCGTCGACACGCTGCTGCTGGTGGGCGGGGTGGCCGCGAACTCCCGGGTCCGGTCGCTGGCCGAGGAGCGCTGCGCGGCAGCGGGGATCGAGCTGCGGGTCCCGCCCATCCGGTTGTGCACCGACAACGGGGCGATGATCGCCGCCGTCGGTGACCTGCTGGTGCGCGCGGGTGCCCCGGCCTCCGGGCTGGACCTGGGATCGGACCCGTCGGCGCCGTTGACGGGGGCGTTGCTGGCCGGGCCCTGGACCTGACGGCACCTTCTGCGCCGGGCGTTCGTTGGGCCCACCGAGAGTTCCTCGAACGAAAGGCGTAGGTCCCGTGGCCATCGACTACTCGAAGAAGGCGAACAGCCCCGAGCCGCCGGCGGGCGGGGGTGCAGGCATCTCGCTGTCGAAGGTCACGCTGACCAAGGCCGCGCCGAAGGTCTCGCTGTCCAAGTCCGGCGGTACCGGCGGGACGATGCGCGTGCACCTGGCCTGGAACGCCCGCCCGGCCGGTGCCGCCCCGGCCTCCGGCGGCGGGTTCTTCTCCAAGCTCAAGGCCGCGGCCGCCCCGCAGACGGGCATCGACCTCGACCTCGGGGCGCTGTACGAGTTCTCCGACGGGTCCAAGGGCGTCGTGCAGGCGCTCGGCAACGCCTTCCGCGACCGCGGGGCGGGGGACCCGATCGTCTGGCTCGACGGGGACGACCGCACCGGCGGCGGCGGGGAGAACCTCTTCGTCGACCTGCGTGACGCCGCGAAGATCAAGCGGGTCCTGGTGTTCGCCTTCATCTACGAGGGCGTGCCGAACTGGGCCGCGGCCGACGGCGTCGTGACGCTGCACCCGGCCGGCGGCCCCGAGGTCGAGGTGCGCCTCGACGAGCACGACGACCGCTCGCCCATGTGCGCGATCGCCCAGATCGTCTCCGACGGCCGGGACGTCTCCGTGCAGCGCGAGGTGCGCTACGTGCAGGGCGGGCAGCAGGCGCTCGACGAGGCGTTCGGGTGGGGCATGCGCTGGCGGACCGGGCGCAAGTGACCCCTTCCCCGCGGTGATCCCGCAGGGGACTCCCTGCAAGATCACCGCGGGAGGGCGGGCCGCGACGCAGGCGCGACCGCGGGTCGCTAGCCTGCACGGCAGACCCATCGGAGCAGTCTGTCGAGGAGGACGACCGTGACCACGCAGCAGGAGCCCGCCGACGGCTCCGTGACCACCGTCGCACCGGACCCGGAGTTCGCGGAGCAGGCCCTGGCGCAGGCCGACCTGTACGAGCGCGCGGCCGCCGACCGGCTGGGGTTCTGGGCCGAGCAGGCCCGCGAGCACGTCACCTGGGACACCGACTTCACGCAGACCCTGGACTGGTCGAACGCCCCCTTCGCGAAGTGGTTCGTCGGCGGCAGGCTGAACGTCGCGGTGAACTGCGTCGACCGCCACGTCGCGGGCGGCCACGGTGACCGCGTCGCCTTCCACTTCGAGGGCGAACCCGGCGACACGCGGACCGTCACCTACGCCCAGCTGCACGAGCAGGTCCAGCGCGCCGCGAACGCGCTGGAGGCGCTCGGCGTGCAGGCCGGTGACCGGGTCGCGATCTACGTGCCGATGCTGGTGGAGTCGGTCGTGGCGATGCTGGCCTGCGCCCGGCTCGGCGCGGCGCACTCGGTGGTGTTCGGTGGTTTCTCCGCTGACGCGCTGAACTCCCGCATCAACGACGCGCAGGCCAAGATCGTCATCACCTGCGACGGTTCCTACCGGCGCGGCAAGCCCACCACGCTGAAACCCGCCGTCGACGCCGCCCTGGCCAAGGGCGCCCCCAGTGTGCAGAACGTCCTGGTCATCCAGCGCAACGGCGAACCCGTCGACTGGGTCGAAGGCCGCGACATCTGGTGGCACGAGGCGCTGGAATCCGCTGCGCCGCAGCACGAAGCGCAGGCGTTCGACGCCGAGAACCCGCTGTTCGTCCTGTACACCTCCGGCACCACCGGAAAACCCAAGGGGATCCTGCACACCTCCGGCGGGTACCTGGTGCAGAACGCGTTCACGACGAGGAACGTGTTCGACGTCCGGCCCGAACGCGACGTGTACTGGTGCACCGCCGACATCGGCTGGGTCACCGGGCACTCCTACGTCGTCTACGGACCGCTGGCCAACGGGCTGACCCAGGTCCTGTACGAGGGAACTCCCGACACCCCGGACAAGGACCGGTGGTGGTCGATCGTGGAGAAGTACGGCGTCACCGTCCTGTACACCGCGCCGACGGCGATCCGCACCTGCATGAAGTGGGGCGAGGAGTACCCCGCCCGGCACGACCTGTCCTCGCTGCGGGTCCTGGGCAGCGTGGGGGAGAACATCAACCCCGAGGCCTGGAACTGGTACCGCCGCGTCATCGGCTCCGGCCGCACCCCGATCGCCGACACCTGGTGGCAGACCGAGACCGGCGCGCACATGATCGCCCCGCTGCCGGGCGTCACCGCGCTCAAACCCGGCTCGGCGCAGGTCCCGGTCCCGGGCATCGTCGCCGAGGTCGTCGACGACGCCGGCGAGCCCGTCCCGCACGGCCAGGCCGGCTACCTCGTCCTGACCGAGCCGTGGCCGGCGATGCTGCGCGGCATCTGGGGCGACGAGCAGCGGTTCAAGGACACCTACTGGGCGCGGTTCCCGGGACGCTACTTCGCCGGTGACGGCGCCAAGCGCGACGACGACGGCGACATCTGGCTGCTGGGCCGGGTCGACGACGTCATGAACGTCTCCGGGCACCGGCTGTCCACCGCCGAGATCGAGTCCGCGCTCGTCAGCCACCCCGACGTGGCCGAGGCCGCCGTCGTCGGCGCCAGCGACGAGACGACCGGGCAGTCCGTCGTGGCGTTCGTCATCCTGCGGGGCGGGCACGAGCAGGGGCCGCAGACGGTGACCGACCTGCGCGACCACGTGGCCGGCCAGATCGGCCCGATCGCCAAGCCGAAGTCGATCATGGTGGTGGCCGAGCTGCCCAAGACCCGCTCGGGCAAGATCATGCGCCGGCTGCTGCGGGACGTCGCCGAGCACCGCGCGCCCGGGGACGTCACGACCCTGACGGACTCGTCGGTGATGGACGCCATCACGCACGGGATGAACGCCGCCCCGCAGGACTGATCACGTGATCTCCACCGCACCCCCTCCCTCCGCCCTGTCCGCGGGGGCAGGGGGTGCGGCAGGCTCGGGGCCGTGGAGTCCCGCACCTCCGGCGCTGCCCGCCGGCTCCAGTCCCCATCCGCCGCCGTCACCGGGACGGTGGTGGCCACGGGCGTGGTCGCGGCCGGGGCGGCCGTCGTGGGGGCGCCGGACTGGTTCGGGTTGTCCGGCGCCCGCCCCTTCGTCTGGACCGTCCCGTTCCGGGTGCCGGTCGGCCTGGGGCTGGCCGGTCTGGCGGTCGTCACCGGGCTGGCCGGCATCCGCTGGCGCCGGGCGCTGCCCGCAGCCGTGGCGCTGGCCCTGGCGGCCGCCGGATCGCTGGGGACGACACTCGCGCGCGGGGTCTCGGCCGGTGACCTGCCGCCGGCCCGCGACGGGGACGTCACGTTCCTGGCGGCCAACGTCCTGACCGCCCGGGCCGACGCCGACGCCGTGGTCCGCCTGGCCGTCGAGGGCGGGGCCGACGCGGTGTCGCTGCCGGAGTCGACCCAGGAGTACGCCGCCGACGTCGCCGCCCGGATCCAGGCGCGCACCGGCTCGGCGATGCAGGTCTTCCACCTGGACGACCCCGGGGTGCACTACGGGACGAGCCTGCTGGTCTCGGACCGGCTGGGGCGGTACCGGGCCACCGGTGAGCTCACGGACGGCACCAAGGCCACGGTGACCGCCGAGCCCGTCTCCGGGCAGGGACCGGTGCTGGCCGCCGTGCACACCGCCGCCCCGGTGCCGCAGCACCTGCACGAGTGGGCGGTGGAGGTGCAGGCCGTCGCCGACTGGTGCGCGGCCACCCCGGGAGCCCTGCTCGCGGGCGACTTCAACGCCACCCTGGACCACCCCGGGCTGCAGCTGGCGGGGTCCTGCGTCGACGCCGGCGAACAGACCGGCACCGGGGCCCGCGGCACCTGGCCGGCCCGCGTCCCGGCCCTCCTGGGCGCCACCATCGACCACGCGCTGGCCGACGGGAACCGTTGGCGCGCGGTGGGGACGCGCGTGCAGGACCTGCCCGGCAGCGACCACCGCGCCGTGCTGGCGCGGTGGCGACCCGTCAGCTGAGAGCAGCCCCGCTGGCCCGAGCGGGCGAATCACCCGCCCGCCGGGACGCAGTTGCGCCGAACCCCCGCGGAAAGAGGTTGAGAGCCGTAGTGTCGTCCACGTCGTCGCTCGTCCCCCTGTACGAGAGCGACTCCTGCGTCGCCGTCGGTCCCCCCGCCGACGGCGACGCGATCCCCCTCTGGTGCACGCGCGGGACGGAACTCCTAGGGTTCTCCCCGGCGCCCCGTCACCCGTGCGGGCCGCGTGACCGGCCCTAGGAGGACACGATGACCACCCTGAACGACCGTCCCGTCGGGGCTCCCGAGCGCACGATCGGTCAGCTCGTGGCCGACGCGACCAAGGACCTGGGCGAGCTGATCCGCTACGAGATCGCGCTCGCCAAGGCCGAACTGACCACCAGCGCCAAGAACGGCGCCATGGGCGGTGCGCTGTTCGCCGTCGCCGGCGTCTTCGGCTTCGTCGCCTTCGTCTTCCTCGGCGTGACCGTCGCCTACGCCCTGCACGAGGGAGCAGGCTGGCCGGTGTGGCTGAGCTTCCTGGTCGTCGCCGCCGCCATGCTGATCGTCGCCGGCATCGCCGCCGCCGTCGGCCTGGGCCGGGTCAAGCAGGTCCGCGCGCCCGAACGCGCCATCCGCACCTCCAAGGAGAGCGTGGCGTCGTTGAAGGCCGCCGCCACCGGCAAGCCCGCGCCCAAGACCATCACGGTCGGTTCGGGCTCCACCGCCGCCCGCAGCATCGGGCACTGACCGTCCTGGCCGCCACCGACGTCTCGGCCGTCCTGGTCGAGGGGCCGTGGCGGCACCGCCTGGTCGCCGCGCACGGGGCCCGGTTCCACGTCGCCGAGCTCGGTGAGGGACCGCTGGTCCTACTGCTGCACGACTTCCCGCAGTTCTGGTGGGCGTGGCGGGCCCAGCTGGTCGCGATCGCGGCGGCCGGGTACCGCACCGTCGCCATGGACCTGCGCGGCTACGGAGCGTCCGACAAGCCCCCGCGCGGGTACGACACCCCCACCTCGGCCGCCGACGTCGCGGCCGTGGTGCGGGCCCTGGGCGAACGCGACGCCGTCGTCGTGGGCCTGGGCATCAGCGGGCGGACGGCGTGGGCGCTGCCCTCGCTGCACCCCGAGCAGGTCCGCGGCATCGTCGTCGTCGGCGCCGGGCACCCCCTGCTGACCGGGCACGTCCTGCGCGACCGCCTCGGCGCCGGCGGCGGGCTCGCCGTGACCCGCACGGCCGCGGCGCGGCAGCTGCCGGCGCTGCCCGAACGCTCGCTCGTGCGCGGCGACGGCGTCGAACGCGTCCTGCGCGAACGGTCCGGTCCCGGCTGGCCCGGCCCCGACGACGTCGCCCGCTACACCGAGGCCGTCCGCGTCCCCTTCGTCGCCCACTCCGCGCTGGAGTACCACCGCTGGATCGCCCGGTCCGCGCTGCGCGCCGACGGCCGCCGGTTCGCCGCGGCCCTGCGCGGCGGTGTCGAGGTGCCCGTGCTGCAGGTGCGCGGCCGGCTCGACCCGACCGTGTCCACCGCCACCCTGGAGGCCGGTGCCCGCTACGCCCACGGCCCGCACCGCCTGGAGGAACTGCCGGAGGTGGGGCACTACGTGCCCGAGGAGGCCCCCGAGCGGACCGCCGCGCTGCTCACCGGGTGGCTCGCACGGTGGTGAGGGTCCCCGCCCCGGTCGCCACTCACTCGCTCGTGCAGGCCCCCGTCGGCACGGGGGTCGTGCTGGAGCCGGCGGCGGCCAGCACGGCGTCGAGCTCGTCGGGGGTCAGCGCGTAGCCGGTCTGCGCGTCCTCCAGCGACTTCGCGAACACCACCCCGACCACCTCGCCGTCCTCGGACAGCAGCGGACCACCGGAGTTGCCCGGCTGCACCTGCGCGTAGACCGAGTAGACCTCGCGCACCACGTCGACCGTGTCGTAGATGTCCCGGCCCTGGGCCAGCAGGACCTCGCGGACCCGCGCGGGCTCGAGGTCGTAGGGGCCGTCGAGCGGGAAGCCGGCCACGACGGCCGGCTCACCGCGGGTCAGCTCCCCGGCGCGGGGCAGCGCGGCCGCGTCCAGCCCGGGGACGTCGAGGACCGCGAGGTCGCGGGCGCTGTCGTAGGCGACGACGGTCGCGGAGTACTGCGGGCCCCGGCCGCCCGGCTGCACGAGCGGTTCCTCCACGCCGGCGACGACGTGGGCGTTGGTCACGACCCGCGCGGCGGATCCCGCCTGCGCGACCACGAAACCGCTGCCCTCCAGCCCGCGCCGGCAGCTGTCGGCCACCCCGGTGACCTTCACGACGCTGTCCGCGGCCGCCGTCAGGCCCGGGGTGCCGGCCACGTCGGAGGACGGGGGATCGATGGGGGTGATCGGTTCGGGGTCCAGCCCGGTGAACACCCGCGGGAACCCGCCGGCCTGCGCCGCGGCGGACCAGAACCCCGCCAGCAGGTCCCCGGTGCCCGCCGGCACGACCGTGTCGACGGCCGTCACGACGCGGGAGCCCGTGACGGCCTGCACGACGCGGGGGAGCGGGGCCTGCCGGGCGGCTCCGGCCACGACCCAGACCACCAGCAGCGTCGCCAGCGCGCCCGCCACGGCGCCGAGCACGGCGTCGACGAACCGCGCCGGCCGCCACCGCACGTGGGCCCGCAGCCGCGCGGCCAGCAGACCCAGCAGGATCCGCCCCACGACGGCCAGCGCCAGGGTCCCCAGCACCACCGCCAGCGTGCGGCCGGTCCCCGGCTGCCACTCGGTCACGACCTGCGGGATCAGCACGACCCCGAGCGCGGCGCCGCCCACCAGACCGACCAGCCCGGCCACGCCGACGAGCAGACCCTCGCGGTACCCGGCGACCAGCTGGGCCAGGACGAGGACGACCAGCGCGATGTCGAGGACGTCGGAGGCGGTCACGAGACCCCCTGCCCGCTCACGAGCGCCCCGCCCACGCCAGCGCCTCGTCCAGCGTCAGCGTCGCCACGTCCGCGGGAGCCGGTTCGGCCAGCCCGCCCAGCTCGAGCACCCGGACCAGCACCTCGGCCGTGAAACCCCACACCAGCAGCCCGCGCACCGCGAACGCCGGCCCGGTGTACCCGCCGGGCCCCCGCAGCCGCCGCACGGCCTCGTCGGCGAACAGCTCGCGCAGCGCGACGAGCTCGACGCGCGCGACCTCGGAGGAGTCCACCACCCCCACCGGTCCCGGTTCCCGCCAGAACCCCACCACGGGGGTGACCCGGTGGCCGGAGTGGGCCAGCGCCAGCGGCGGCAGCTCGCCGAGGACGTCGACGCCGGCCGGGTCCAGACCCGTCTCCTCGCGCGCTTCGCGCAGCGCCGTCGCGGCCGCGTCGGCGTCGCCGGGGTCCTGCCGGCCGCCGGGGAAGGCGACCTGCCCGGAGTGCTGGCGCAGCGTGCCGGACCGTTCGGTCAGCAGGACCGACGGCCCGGCCGGGCCGTCGGCGAACAGGACGAGCACGGAGGCCGGCCGGGCGGTGCCGAGGGAGCGACGGTCCTCGCGCCACCGCAGGTCGGCCGCCGTGACGTCGGGCAGGCGATCCGCCAGCGGCTGCAACCACGCGGGCGGACGCGGCGGGACGTTCACGGCAGCGCCGCCGCGGGACCCTGCTTGACCATCGCCGCGGCGCGGACGGGATCCACCTCGCCGATGCCCGCCGACGGGCACAACCGCTGCACGGGACAGGCGCCGCAGGCCGGTCGCCGGCTGTGGCAGGTGCGCCGGCCGTGGAAGATCATCCGGTGGTTGAACATCGTCCAGTCCTTGCGCTGGATGAGTTCGGCCAGGTCGGCCTCCACCTTCACCGGGTCCTCGTGCGTGGTGAAGCCGAGCCGGCGCGAGAGCCGGCCGACGTGGGTGTCGACCGTCAGCCCGGGCACGCCGAACGCGTCGCCCAGGACGACGTTGGCCGTCTTGCGGCCCACCCCGGCCAACCGGACCAGGTCGGCCTGCCGCCCCGGGACCTGCCCACCGTGCTCGGCCACGAGCTGCGCGGACATCTTCAGCAGGTTGTCCGCCTTGGCCCGGAAGAACCCCGTCGGCTGGATGAGCGCCTCGACCTCCTCGCGCTGCGCACCGGCGAGGTCGGTGGCGGTGGGGAAGCGCGCGAACAGGGCCGGTGTGACCTGGTTGACCCGCGCGTCGGTGCACTGCGCCGACAGGATCGTGGCGACCAGCAGCTCGAAGGGGTTGCGGAAGTCGAGCTCGCAGTGCGCGTCGGGGTAGCGCTCGGCCAGGAGCCGGTGGACGCGCCGGGCGCGGCGGGTGCGGGCCAGGGGCGTCTCCACCCCGGCGAGCCTACGTGCCGCGGCCGCGAGCGCCCTGCGGGCAGTCGGGTGACGGGGCACCACCGGGAGGGTGACGCCGGGTCAAGGGCCCCCGGCGGAGGGACGACGAGGAAGCATGCCCTCCTGCAACGGCGAACCGGTCGACCGCTCCGACGAGTGCCACGTCCTCGAGACGTCGCCGGGGCCGGTGCTGTCCGGCGTGCTGGAGCCCGCGGGGGCCGGGAACGCGCCGAGCGGCCGCGAGGCCGCCCTCGTCGAGCTGTTCGAGCTCCCGCTGCCGGCCCTGCGTCGTCGCCGCGCGCTGCTGCAGGAGGAGGCCCGGCGCGTGCAGCACTGGCGCCGGCTGGTCCGGGCCCGCCGCGACCTGCTGGTCGCCGTGGCGTGCGGGCCGGAGGACCTGCACGTCCCCGTCGAGGCCGCCAGTTCCGGTGGCCCGCTGGAGCTGCACCTCGGCGCCGGCCGCCGGGACTGGACCGACCCCCCCGCCGACCACGCCCTCGACCCGGCCCGGGGGCTGCGCGGCCTGCTGGTGCCCGACCGGCGCGCCGGGAACGGGGACCTGTCCGGGCAGCTGCACGAGCTGTCCGCGGCCGAGCGGCGACTGGCCGGGTACGGCGACGCGGTGCTCGACGAGCTCGCCGTCGCCACCGACGTGCTGACCGAGCGCTGCCGGGCGGTCCTGGGACCCGCCTCCGGCTGAATCGGACACCCGTCACGGACTGCCCGACCGGTCGAGGGCGTCGTGGGGCAGACTGTCCACGTACGCGCTCGAGGTGATGCGCGTCACGGGCAGCGTCACCACGCGGTACGGGAGGTCGGTCGGTGGAGCACGGGGTCGAGCACGCGAGGGACGCCGAACGGGTGCCCGACCGTGTCCCGGACCGCCTGGGTGGTGACAGGCTGGGGGACCGGCCCGGTGACGTCGTGCGGCGGGCGCCGCTGTTCGCCGCCCTGGACGACGCGGCCGCCGGTGAGCTGCTGGAGTCGATGGAGGCGGTCCACCTCGACCGCGGTCAGCAGCTGTTCGGCGAGGGCGAGCCGGGTGAGCGCGTCTACGTCGTGCGCACCGGCAAGATCAAGCTGGTCCGCAGCTGGCCCGACGGCCGCGAGAACCTGCTCGCCGTCCTGGGCCCGGGGGAGATGTTCGGCGAGCTGTCGCTGTTCGACCCCGGACCCCGCACCAGCTCGGCGCGCGCCGTGTCCGAGGCCGATCTCATCGCCCTCGGCCACGACGAGATGATGCGCTGGCTGGCCCGCCGTCCCGAGGTCGCCAAGCACCTGCTGCGCGCCCTGGCCCAGCGGTTGCGGCGCACCAACGTGGCGCTGGCCGACCTCGTCTTCACCGACGTCCCGGGCCGGGTGGCCAAGGCGCTGCTCGACCTGTCGCGACGTTTCGGCCGGCCCATCGCCGACGGCCTGCTCGTCGCCCACGACCTGACGCAGGAGGAGCTGGCCCAGCTCGTCGGCGCCTCGCGCGAGACCGTGAACAAGGCGCTCGCCGACTTCGCCTCCCGCGGCTGGCTGCGCCTGGAGGCGCGCGCGGTGGTCCTGCACGACGTCGACCGGCTGGCCCGCCGCGCCCGCTGAGCACCCCACCCCACGGTGATCGATCACCGGGGTGCTCGATCAGCGGAGGGGATGGCCCAGGTAGGCGAGCTGGGCGCGGATCGACTGCGTCGCAGCCCGTTCCAGGGTCGGTTCGAGGTCTCCGTGGACGGCCCGGACGACGTCGGCGACCGTGTCGGCGCCCGCCGCCAGGGCCGCGCGCACCTGCTCCAGCCGCTGCAGCCGGTGGTCCAGCTGGGTCCGCAGCGCGGTGCGGACGTCGGTGCGCGCCGGGCCGTGACCGGGCAGCGCGACGTCCGCGTCGAGGGAGAGCAGCAGGTCCAGGGAGTCCAGGTGGTCGCCGAGGTCGCCGTCGGCGGCGACGACGGTGCTGCCGCGGCCCAGCAGGGTGTCGCCGGTCAGCAGTTCCCCGGTGGCCAGCTGGATGCAGACCGAGTCGGCCGTGTGACCGGGGGTGGCCAGGACGTCGAACGACAGGCCCGCGACGTCGTGCGCCCCGGGTTCACGCACCACCGGCGCGGGGTGCTGGGCCAGGAAGTCGTCCAGCCCACCGACGTGGTCGCGGTGGTGGTGCGTCGCGACGACCAGGGCGACCCGCCGGCCGGCCAGCGCCGCCGTGGTCGCGGCCCGGTGCGCCGGGTCGTCCTCCCCGGGGTCCACGACGACGACCTCGGGAGCGCCGGGGGCCGCGAGCAGCCAGGTGTTCGTCCCCTCCAGCGTCATGGGGCCGGGGTTGGCCTGCAGGACGCAGGTGGCCCGGTCGGTGACCGGGCCACCCGTCCAGACGTCAGGAGCGGACACGCACCACGATCTCGACCTCGACGGGGGAGTCCAGCGGCAGCACCGCGACCCCGACCGCGCTGCGGGCGTGCTGACCGGCGTCGCCGAACACGTCGCGCAGCAGGTTCGACGCCCCGTTGACCACGCCGGGCTGGCCCGTGAAGGACGGGTCGCTGGAGACGAACCCGACGACCTTGACGACCCGCTCGATGTTCTCGATCCCGCCGGCGACGCTCGCGGCCGCGGCGATCGCGTTCAGCGCGCACGTGGCGGCCAGCTGCTGGGCGGTGTCGGGGTCGACGTCGGCGCCGACCTTGCCGGTCACGGCCAGCTCGCCGTCGACGAACGGCAGCTGGCCCGAGGTGTGGACCAGGTCGCCGTCGCGCACCGCGGGCACGTACGAGGCGACGGGCGGGGCCACCTCGGGCAGCCTCAGGCCGAGCTCGGACAGCCGCTCGGTCGCCGTCACGGCTTCGGCCGCTTCAGGTAGGCGACGAGGCCGTTGCCGTCGGGGCCGGTGACGACTTGCACCAGCTCCCAGCCGTCGCTGCCCCACTGGTCCAGGATCTGCTTCGTCGCGTGGACGATCAGCGGGACGGTGGCGTACTCCCAGGTGGTCATGGGCGTCACCGTAGTGCCACCCCGCGGTGACCTCGCCGGGAACACCGGCGAGGCCGCCGCGGGTGGTCAGACGGCGACGGTGACCTCGTCGAGGGCCGGGGGCACGGTGGTCCCGGAACCGGTGACCTCACCGGCCGCGGCACCGAGGTGCGCGTCACGGGCGGTCTCCAGCAGGCGGCGCCAGGACTGCACGTTGGGGCGGCGCTTGAGCAGCGCGCGCCGTTCCCGTTCGGTCATCCCGCCCCAGACGCCGAACTCCACCCGGCTGTCCAGCGCGTCGGCCAGGCACTCGGTGCGGACGGGGCACCCCCCGCAGATCTGCTTGGCACGGTTCTGCGCCGAACCCTGCACGAACAGGTCGTCCGCCGTGCTGGCCTTGCAGGCTCCACGACTGGCCCATTCCAACGTCCACGTCATCGACGGCCCCTCCCGTCAGTGCCCTCCCCGGCCGGTGCCCGCAGGCTCCGGTCCCCCCGGTTCGGGCGATCCCTGTGAATCCCCCTGAGTGCCCGCGAACGAGCACACCCGCAGCGTATGGTGGCTTTCGGGACCGACCTAGAGCACCTTGTGACGAACCTGAGTAGTCACTTCGGGCCATGCCCGACGGCTTGCGGCACCTGGTCTCGGCGAGGTCACGATCCTGCGGAGTGCTCGCGGACGACCGACGGTCCTCGCTCGTCGTCGGCTTACCCTTCTGGCATGGCTCCTCGCTCCCCGCAGCACCCACGGCGCCCGGTCTTCCGGCTGCTCGCGGCCTTCGCGGCCGTCAGCGCCGCGGGTGGTGTGCTCAGCGCCGGTCTCGTCGTCCCCGCCGTGGCGGCCACCGGCGGCCTCACCAGCGAGGGCGTCGACATCTTCAACGAGCTGCCGGGCGACCTGGGCGACCAGACGCTGTCCGAGGCGACGACCATCCTGTGGTCGGACAACACGGTGATGGCCAAGGTCTACGACCAGAACCGCACGGTCATCGGCTTCGACCAGATCGCTCCCGTCATGCGCGACGCGATCATCTCGATCGAGGACTCCCGCTTCTACGACCACGGCGCCGTGGACATGAAGGGCATCGTCCGCGCACTGGTCTCCAACGCCGGCGGTGGCAGCACCCAGGGCGCCTCGACGCTGACGCAGCAGTACGTCAAGAACGTCCTGATCCAGCAGGCCGTGGAGAACGAGGACGCCGAGGCGGCCGCGGCCGCGGTCGAGGCCGACGGGGTCGAGGGCTACGCGCGCAAGCTGCGCGAGATGAAGCTGGCCGTCGGCGTCGAGAAGGAGATGAGCAAGGACGAGATCCTCGCCGGTTACCTCAACGTCTCGTACTTCCAGAACAACGTGTACGGCATCGAGGCCGCCGCGCAGTACTACTTCTCCAAGTCCGCGGCGGACCTGACGCTGCCCGAGTCGGCGCTGCTGGCCGGCATGGTGCAGAACCCGGCGGCCTACAACCCGGTGAAGTACCCCGACGCCTCGGTGCAGCGGCGCAACGTCGTGCTGAACCGCATGCTCGAGCTCGGCAAGATCGACCAGGCCACGCACGACCAGGCCGTGGCGACGCCGCTGCAGCTGAACACCAACCCCTCGCGCCAGGGCTGCCTGTCGGCCGGTACGGCCGCGTACTTCTGCGACTACGTCGTGCACGTCGTGGAGAGCGACCCGGCGTTCGGGGCGACGGTCGAGGACCGCCGCAAGCTCCTGCGCAGCGGCGGGTTGCAGATCAGGACCACGCTCGACCCGACCGTGCAGAACATCACCCAGGCCTCGGTCAACGAGGGGGTCAACCCCGGTCAGGCCGTGCGGGCGGCGGCCTCGGTCGTCCAGCCGGGAACCGGCAACATCCTGGCGATGGCGCAGAACACGACCTACTCGCCGGACGACGAGCAGGTCGGCTACACGACGATGAACTACAACGTCGGCCGGGCCATGGGCGGTGGCGGCGGGTTCCAGCAGGGCTCGACGTTCAAGCCCTTCACGCTGGCGACCTGGCTGAAGTCGGGCAAGTCGCTGGACTCCGTCGTCGCCTCACCGAGCCAGGGCAACGACCCGTTCAGCGCGTTCACCGCGTGCGGGCAGAAGCTGAAGGGCGGGCGGTACCCGTACTTCAACTCCGAGAGCCGCAGCTCGGGCAGCATGACGGTGCGCCGGGCGACGGCGCAGTCGGTCAACACCGCCTACATGTCGATGGAGAAGCAGCTGGACCTGTGCGACATCGCGAACACCGCGCAGTCGCTGGGCGTCTACAAGGCCGCGCCGACACCGGCGGACACCATCAAGACCAACCCGGACACCTACGAGCTGGACAAGATCCCGTCGATGACGCTGGGGACGAACCTGGTGACACCGCTGGCGGTCGCCGGTGCGTACGCGGCGTTCGCGGCCGAGGGCAACTTCTGCAAGCCCACGGCCATCACCGAGGTCCTCGACTCCGAGGGCCAGCCGATGCCGATCCCGTCGGCGGACTGCCAGCAGGTCCTCGACGTCAACGTCGCCCGCAACGTCACCGAGGCTCTGCGCGAGGGCTGGACCAGCGGAACCGCCCGTGGCGTGGGCAAGGGAGTGCTCAACGGCCGGCAGGTCGCGAGCAAGACCGGGACGACCAACGACAGCACGGACACGTGGTTCGCCGCGTACACCCCGCAGATGTCGTCCGCCGTCTGGGTGGGCCACGAGTCGGTCGTGAAGTCGCTCAACCGTGAACGCATCAACGGTGTCCGCCGCGGTGGCCGCATCTACGGCGCGACGATCGCCGGACCGATCTGGGCCGGCATCGTCGGCCCGGCCTCCGACGCGCTGAACCTGCCGAAGGCGACGTTCACCGACGGCACCAACGACGGCCTGCGCACCACGACGGCCGACGGCCGGATCAAGGTCCCCAGCGTCGTCGGGCGCAGCGTCTCCTCGGCCACCGCGGCGCTGGAGGAGGCCGGGTTCGACGTGGCGGTCGCCAGCGGCCGGGTCGCCTCCGAGTCCGTCGACGAGGGCCTCGTCGCCGCGCAGAGCGCGCGGTCGGCCGCCCCCGGCGCGACCATCACCATCACCCGCAGCTCCGGGCCCGCCCCGAAGCCGAAGCCGACCCAGACGCAGACGCAGGAACCCGAGCCGGAGCCGGAGCCGTCGCAGACCTCCGACAGCCCCGGGCTGCAGCTGCCGACCGAGCTGCCGACCGAGCTGCCGACGGAACTGCCGTCGCTGGGCGGCAACTGACGCGGCGACCGACCACGCGGCCCGCGGCGCACGACGCGCCGCGGGCCGCGGTCGTGAACGGCCGCCCGCGGTGCCTCAGGCCTGCAGGCGCGCCCGCACCACTCCCGACAGCCGCTTGCCGTCGGCGCGGCCGGCGACCTTCGGCTTCAGCTGGGACATCACCGCACCCATGGCGCCCATGCCCGTCAGACCCTCGCCGGTGGCGACGAGGACGGCCTCGTCGACGAGCTCGGCCAGCTCCTCGTCGGTCAGCGGGGTCGGCAGGTACGTCTCGATGATCTCCAGCTCGCCGCGTTCGCGCTGCGCCTGCTCGCCCCGGCCGGCGGCGTCGTAGGCCTCGGCGGCCTCGCGGCGCTTCTTCGCCTCGCGCTGCAGGACGGTGACGACCTCCTCGTCGGTCAGCGTGCGGGCGGACTTGCCGGCGACCTCCTCGCCGCGGACCGCGGTCAGGACCATCCGCAGCGTGGCCGAACGCAGCTCGTCGCGGGCCTTCATGGCCGTCGTCAGGTCGGTCTGCAGGGAGTCCTTGAGGGTGTCGCTCATGCGGGCGATCCTGCCACCCCCGTCGAGCGGTTTCCGGACCGCGCGCGAGGATGAGCGGATGCCCACTGCAGCGCGCGTCGTGAAAGCCCTCGCCGGCACCGCCGGGGTCGCGGCCCTGGCCGGTGCGGCCGGGATCGGGTACGCGGCCGGCTACGAGGTGCGCGCCTTCGCACTGCGCCACGCCGTCGTGCCGGTCCTGCCGCCGGGGAAGGCGCCGGTGCGGGTCCTGCACCTGTCCGACCTGCACCTGGTGCCGCACCAGCACCGCAAGCGGGCGTGGGTGGCGGCGCTGGCCGACCTCGAGCCCGACCTCGTCGTCGTCACGGGGGACAACCTCGCCGCCCAGGACGCCGTCCCCGCCGTCCTGGAGACCTACGCGGGCCTGCTGCCCCGGCCCGGCGTCTTCGTGCTGGGCTCCAACGACTACTGGGCGCCGAAGCCGCGCAACTGGTCGCGCTACCTGCTCGGGCCCTCGCAGGCGCACGCGAGCGACGAGGCGGTCCCGCTGCCCACGGCCGACCTCGTGCGCGGCTTCACCGACGCCGGCTGGGTCGACCTGGACAATGCCCGCGCGCGGATGGGCGTGGCCGGGCTGGACGTGGAGTTCGTCGGCGTCGACGACCCGCACCTGGGCTACGACCGCTACGACGACGTCGCCGGGCCCGCCGCGACCGACGCCGACCTGACCGTCGGCGTCACCCACGCCCCCTACCGGCGCACCCTCGACGCCATGACGGCCGACGGCGCGGGCCTGCTGATCGCCGGGCACACCCACGGCGGGCAGCTGTGCGTGCCCGGCGTCGGCGCCCTGGTCACCAACTGCGACCTGCCGCGGGCGCAGGCCTCGGGGCTGTCCCGGTGGTCGTCGGCCGGGCACGACGCCTGGCTGCACGTCTCGGCCGGGCTGGGCACCTCGCCGTACGCGCCGCTGCGCTTCGCGTGCCGGCCGGAGGCGACGCTGCTGGAGCTGGTGCCCCGCCGCTGAGGCTGGTCCGGACCACCCCCGGCGGTGGGCTATCCTTCTGGAGGTCGATCCGCGAGGAACGGCCATCGGGGTGTGGCGCAGCTTGGTAGCGCGCTTCGTTCGGGACGAAGAGGCCGCAGGTTCAAATCCTGTCACCCCGACCGGCAAGACCGCAGGTCAGAGGCCCGGAACCGCGAGAGCGGGACCGGGCCTCTGACGTTGTGAGTGACTGACTGAGTGACTACCTACGGTCCGCGCGACTGAGACAGCAGCAGCCTTCCCAGGACGGATGCTGTGTGCAGCGACGAGGGTGCGCCTCGGAGAGCAGGCTCCGCGGCTGCGAGTAGCCGACCGTTGTCGTGGGTGTGCGAGCAACAGGTGGGTAGCGCTTATGCCGTGGAACGTGTCAGGGTCGTTCCCATCACAGGCCAGGGCTACGAGGTGAAGATCACTCCGTCGGGACCGAGCGTGTGTTGAAGCAGGACTGTCATCTGACACCCGCTAGGTTGGAAGTATGGCGAAGGAGACAGCGCAGGAGCGTGGGCGAAGAGGGGCAAAGACCGCGCAGCGCTGGCTCGAAGCCACGACCTTTCTCGAGCTTCCTCTTAACTCTTACAAGAACGAACGTCAGTGCACGGTGACGTGTTTGGATGGCACGGAAAAAACATTCGACCTCACGGGGTACTTCTACGATGAGGACCATACCCCGGTTTCAGTCGAGGTCAAGAATGTTACTGGGGACGATCATTTACGTGAGCAATTCGAGGAATTCCTTACGGTTGCGTATAGTTCGACCGCTAAACACGATGAAGGTCGAAATTTCATGTGGGTGTCATGGCACCCGTTTGGTCCCATGAGTCGCTGGGCGCACCTGACGTCAATGAGCGAAATCCAGAACGCCATCAAGAACAACGACAGTCTCTTGAACGGCAATTCGATTGATCTCGACGTCTTGCGGAAGGTCTCTGAACGCACCTGGGTGCTGACGTTCAACGATCGCCAGGAGCAGCTATCCCTTGACGCTGACGAGCTCGCGCACGTGCAAGCATTGCTCAAGAGGAAGAAGTCGACGCTATGACTTTCACTGAGGCGCTCAGTGCGGCAATGGACGTCACTGATGGCCGTGAGTACATCAGTAGAGTTAAGCGCGTAGTGCGAGAACGCCTCGAAGATCTGGATCAGACGGCCGTCGTCGAGGATACACATTACTTCAACCATTCTGCCATTCCAGATTTCTCCTTGTCTTGGCCGGGGGAAAGTGGTCAGCGCAGCGTATTTCTGCGCGACTCCTATGACTCCATCGCCGCCGGTAATGATGAGAGATACCTTGCTTCTCTCGAGCCGGTTCTGCTGTCGCTCGATGCGACTCCTAGCGCTATTTCCGACGCGCCGGTCCTCGATGATCCCTCTTTGTCGTCTCAAGTCAACGAGCGGCGAGAAAGCTCCCCGCAAACTTTGGTAACTGATGTAGCGGCGGTGGACGTCCTAGTCGAGGAGTCGAGCGACGCTTCACCCCTTGGCGCATTGGTGCGCTCGAATTTTGTTCGAGGGGCTCGGGGGCATATCGACAAGGCTCGCGCCAGTGAACTGGTGAACACTGGCTCTCCGGATCTCGTCACTGACCGCTCGTCGTTGATCCGTGACTCATTCAGTGCTGACGCTGCGCTGCGCATCACAAGAACCGCACGACTCATTGACCGTGCGCTGGGTCAAGAAGGCTCGGTGGGGGACCTCGCAGGGGAACCAATCAGTGGCCGCCTCTCTCTAGCGGAACTCCGGTCGTTGTTGCCCTGGCTCCTCTCGCAGCCTCGCGCTGTTGAAAACCGAGGCTTCTGGCGTGAGCTTGGCGGGCTCATGGATTTTTCCGACCTCGAGCGCATGCGGAACGATTTGGGTGCGTTGGACGTCACCCCTTTGATTAGAGCGAACAGTGACGTGTGGCTCGCAAAGTGGGCGTACCTTGGCCTTGCGGTGCCGACTACCGAGCAGATTGAGCGTGCGCAGCCCCTGTGGTCTTTCGCCGGAGGTCGTCTCGGCGTTGACATTGGCGATGAGCGACTCCACCTGGCAAGTAATGGCACAGGACTTGGCTCCCGTCCCAGCTCGTCGGCGGCTCGGTGGGAAGACGTAGCAGGTCAATTGGAGAGTTTTCGACTCAGTGGCGTGACCCTGCAAGGTATCAGGCGGTCTGTCGCTATCGAGGCTGGTCAAACGGACGACATTCGGCGTGACGTCGATGAAGTCACCACATCGCTAGATGATCAATATCATCTGACGCGGGTTCGCGTCAGTATCCCTCCGGCAACTGACGGCCACGAGGCTGCGGAGATCGAAGTTGATTTCGGTGGTCAAGTTGCTAAATCCACCGGGGGCGCCAGCATCCAGAGCATCTTCTCAGTGGTGGGCAAAATTCTCAAATTCCGCGACCCGATCCCGGAGGAATTAATCCGACGCTTAACCTCTTGAAGGCGATCGTGAGGCGTGGCGATGCCCTAAGGGCTGTTCCGGGTCGTCTGACATGTGCTCACCTGAGATGCGAGGAGTCAGTCAGGAGAAGATGCGAATAGTTGATCCATGATGACCGCCCCTGACTGCATCACTGGACGAATCTGCTTGCGGTAAACCAGCTCAGTAACGGCCGTGCTGCTGTGCCCGACAAGCCGAGAGATCTCCTCCAGCGGTACCCCGCTGTCCGATAGTAGCGACACGAAGCTGTGCCGGAGCTCTCGCGGCGTCCAATCAGCGGCGTCTACATTCGTGGCGGTCGCAATGGCCGACCGAAAGTCACGACGAATGTGCGCTGGGTCGAGAGGTGTCCCAATCTTGGACGTGAAAACCAGCCCGGTCTCGACCCACCGCGTCCCGGCCATGACTCGATCCCGCTCTTGCTGAGCACGCTGAGCGTGCAGGGCCTCGATGCACCGCTGCGGAAGAGCAAGCGTCCGCCGCGACTTGCGAGTCTTGGTGTCCCCACCGGCCCGCACCGAGCGCCACACTGCGACGTGCGCCGGGACGGGCGGGGTACCGTCGGGTCGGCCGACGAGGTCGACGTGGTCCCAGCGAAGCGCCCTCAGCTCCTCGGTGCGGGCCCCCGTCAGCATCGACACGATGACGTACCCTCGGAGCCGCGTCGGCTCCACAGCTCGCAGCACTGCCTCTGCTTGGGCCATCGTTAGGGCCTTCGACGGCCGGCCACCCCGCCCCTGTGGCACGCTGCAAAGGGCAACGACGTTCCGCTTGACTTTGTCTCGCGCCATCGCCCGCTTCACCGCCCGGTTCAGCACCGAATGGATCCCCTGCAATGTGCGGGTGCTGAGTGTCTGCGCCTTCCGGGCCAACCAGCGGTCAACGTCCTCCGCGCTAAGGTCGCGAAGCCGACGAGCGCCCATCTCTGGGATGACGTGGGTCCGTGCGAGGATCCGGTTCGTCGTGATGGTCGTCTCCGACCGCCCATGTAGGCCGTAGGTGAGCCAGTCCTCGACAGCCTGGGCCACGGTGTAGTCGTTCGGGGCGATGGCCAAGCCGTCGTCACGGTCGCGCAGCACCTCCTTTAACTTTGCCCGGGCTTCGGTCTTCGTCCGGCCACTGCCACGCTTGACGATGCGCTTCCCCGCGGGCGTAAAGCCGAGGCTAATGCTGGCGATCCAGCGCTGACGCTTCTCGTCCCAGTGGAGCCCGCCCTCACCCCGGCCACGACGGGTAGGCATCAGGCTGCATCCTCGAGGGAGGCGATGTACTCGACCAGTGCCTCGTGAGGAATGAGCCGGGTGCGCCCCTCGTGCACGGAACGGAGACGACCGGAACGCAGGAGCTCAAAGACGACGCTGCGACTCAAGCTGAGCGCGTCGGCAGCGTCCTGCACGCGGTAGAGAAGGCGGATAGGAGGGGTGCGCTGCTCGTGGTTCATCGTGGGCCTTCCGAGTGTTGTGGGGTGAAGGTCAGAGCCGCAAGGCGCGGCGGGCGCGGGCTCGGCCATCGGCCGACTCACGGGCTTGCGCGGCGGCGGTGGCGGCCAGGGCGGCATCTCCAGCGGTCAGCCAGCCGATGCCGTCCAAGGACCAGGAGCTGACGACCAGCGTCGAGTCCTCAACCTCAGGTGGTTCCACTGCGGCGTCCCGTCCCAGCGACGGGGCAGTACGGCCCGTGAGACCGTTGCGCAGCTGCTGCATCGACCACCGTTTCCGCGCCGACCGGAGCCGACCCAAGGTGGTGGAGTAGCGGCGGGACTTCGTCGAGAAGTGCCCGCGGAACCCAAGCATGGCTCCCCACTTGGCCAGCGGCAGGTACTTCGGACCGCCGCTCTGGGCGAGTTGCTGCACCTCGGCGAGCAGGCGGCAGACGTGCTCGACGATGCCCATCCGTCGTGCCGCGTCGGCGTCACGCAGGCCGGGCGGTAGCCCGAAGTCGTCGCACGCCTTGGTGGCGTACTTGGCGATGTAGGCCGCGACGGTTTCGGGGTGCAGACCGTCGTCGGGGTGGTTGGCGCGGCCCGTCTCGCGGGTCGCCGAAGTGGTGATCGCGCGGGCATCGACCTGCGTCCCGAACCGCAACCGGCGCAGCTCCCCACGGGCTTCGGTGGCGGGAGCGTCGAACCAGACCCGTGCGGCAGCGATGTGAACGAGTTTGCACAACTGCTGCGGGCTCACGTGGATCAGCGGACGAGGGAACTCCTGCGTCGCAGTCGGCGGCCCGTCGAGCCGGATGAGGGCGTGGAAGTGCACGACTCCGCGGCGCTGGAACTCGGCGACCTTGGCGAACGAGAGCCGCACCAAGGCGTGCGTCTCTTTCTGCGTCAGCCCCAGGTGCGCGGCCAGCGCCCGGCGCAGCGTGATGGTGAACCGCCGCCACAGTTCCGGAGACCACCACTGCCACACCACGTGCCCGGTGTAGTCGTAGCACTCCGGGCACAACGGCTGACCGAGGCGGCGGTCACCGTCGGCGTGGACGGTGCGGCAGCCCACAGGGTTTCCGTGTTCACACACCGCGTACGTCGAGCGGGGCCGGCACACGCTCGGACGACCGTTCTTGCGACGCAGGCCGTGAACCGCGCCGAAGGACGGGGCGGTGAGGGTGACGAACACCAGCGGGTGCGTGGCCACCGACTCCGGAACACCCTTCATCCCTCCCGCAGCACCGGCAGCGAGCAGGTGCCACATGTCACCCTTGTACTCGTGAGAGCACGACGGGCAGACGCTGGCGCGACGGTTGCCGCAACGGGTGTAGAGCACCCCGTCCGGTTCGTTCGCGGAGTCGTATGTCGACAACACCTCCCCGGTCGCGCGGTCCACGGTGGTGGCCTGCCCACGCAGGCGGACGGGGCGGGCGCAGTGCCCGCAGTTCGCGGCCTGCTCGGCCCACCGGTCGAAACCAGAAGACAGCAGTCGCCGTCCGACTTCCGCCTCCGTGGTGGGAGACAGCACGTCGTTCACGCCGCACCCTCCTGACGACTCCGGTCGGTCGTGTCCTCAGTGGAGTCGACGACCGAGAACACCGGGCGCGACGTGGGCGTCCCGCGGGGGGCGTACGAGCGGGCGAGCTTGGTGATGGCCTGGTCGTCGTAGTACGCGGCGCGGACCCGGACAGGTTCACGGACGCCGTCGACCTTGACGTAGGCCACGCCGGGGGAGGTGTCGGGGATCTGGTGGCACACGGCCCCGGACTCCCGCGCACCCTCGCCCAAGACCATGTCGACCTGAGCCTTCTCATCCAGGCGCATCGCGACCTTGGTCGGGAACAGGTTGCGCAGGCCCAGGACCTCCTTGCGGGGGTCCTGCAACGCCGCGACCAGCACGACACCCGGTGCCCGTCCCTGGGTGGCGATGACGGCCAACGCCTTCTCGGCCCGGTCGCGGAGTTTTCGATCGGGGGTGTACGCGGTGAGCAGCGCGACCTCGTCGACTAGGACGACGAGCAGAGGTTCGCGGGTCGTCGGCTCGTGGCGGCGGGAGGTGCCGGCCATCCGGGCGGCCCGCTCGGACATGAGCACCGCGGCGTCCTCGAGCAGTTGCACGCCGTCCTCGACGGTGGTCGCGAACCGGGTGAACAGGTCCCGGCCCGCCTGCAGTTCCATCCCCGCCTTGCCGTCGACCGCCCACACCTGCACCAGCCCGTCACGGATGCCCCCGGCGATGCCGCCGAGCAGTGACCACACCACCGAGCCCTTGCCGGCTCCGGTGACGCCGACCACGAGGACATGCGTGCCGGCCAGTCGCAGCAGCCACAACTGGCCGTCCTCACGCAGCCCGACCGGAACGGCGGAGGCGTCGAGGACGTCGGGGACGGGCAACGGGTCGACGACCCGGGCGAGGGGGTCGCCGTAGAGCCAAGTGATAGTGCCAGCGCGCGGACCGGTTCTGCGGACCCGGCACGACCACGCCCCACACGCCGCGCCCAGATTCTCCGCTGCGCCGGCGAGGTCGTCGACGGTCTGCCCGGCTACAACCTGCACCCGCCCGGTCAGGACCAGGTGCTCCTGAGAGGCCCACCGCAGCCGGGACAAGCCGGGCGTCCACGACTGCCGCAGCCCCGAGCGGCGGTCGGTGACAGTCATCGCCAGGCCCACCCGTTCACACAGCGCCGGCCAGTCGCGCTGGATGGTCCGTCGCTTGCGCCGCCGCCACATGGGTTGGGCGACGAGGTGGGAGTACGAGCGAGGCCAGGCGAGCCGCCACACCCCCAGCGCCACCACGAGGACCGCGACGACGATCCCGACCAGGAGCAGGTGGTCGCGGGTGTACGCCCACCACCCCGTCACCAAGACGGCAGCGACCAGCGGGAAGCGCCACACGAGCTGGGCGACCGTGGTGACCATCCACCAGGCCAGGGACAGCAACGACAGGATCAGTTCCACGAGCCAGTCGTCCAATCCCGTGCTGCTCTGCTGGGACGGCCGGTGGGTCACGACCCCCTGCGGACGGCCACCCATCACGCCACCTCCGGGGTGCGCAGCCGGGCACGGCCCGCGGGGTGCCGGGACACCGACCGCAGTCGGGCGGCTTCCTCAGCCGCGACGGTGGCCAGGTAGCGGCACTCGGCCGCTTCTTGGGGATCAACCGGTCCGTAGTGCTCGGCGAGCTGCCCGAACAGGTCGGCCTTGCGCGCGAACCACGCTGCCCGCTGCGCCAGGGGCGTCTGCGAGCCGGGACGAGCGCGCAGGAGCGCTCCGATCTGGGTGGCGATGCTGTCGCGGCTGCTCTGCTCCTGCTGGAGCTGTTCGGGGCGCATCAGGCGGCCTGGCCAGCGTCGGGCTTCGCCGCGGTCTTGCCGGGGGCGGTCATGCCCGTCGCCTTCAGCGACCACGCCAGGCGGGGACGAGCGCGGTTGGTGTCGATGTAGGGAGTCGCGGTCAGACCGGTGAACACCACGGGCCGGAAGGGCAGGCCCGGCAGCGGGGCCGGCGGGACGGGCTGGTGCTCGGCCATGACCTTGACCACGACTTCGGCCTGTCCGCGGCGAGCTTCGGGGTCGGCGTCGACGACGCGGACCGCCCACA
Organism: Kineococcus deserti; assembly: GCF_050871945.1. Classification (NCBI taxonomy): domain Bacteria; kingdom Bacillati; phylum Actinomycetota; class Actinomycetes; order Kineosporiales; family Kineosporiaceae; genus Kineococcus; species Kineococcus deserti. Next base: position 124,339 of record NZ_JBJLSI010000003.1, read on the forward strand.
GCCGTTCCCCGGTGTTCTTGTCGCGAGATTGGAAGTCGACCTCCCCGGCCTGGCGGCGGTCGAAGTCCTGGACCTGCTCGACCTCGCCCACGACGTACGCGCCGTGCGGGAAGACCAGGTCCTGGCCCAGCGGAATCGCGCCTTGGATAGCCATGTCCTTCTCCTCGTGATCGTTGCTTGTCACGGCTGTTCGCCGTAATCACGAGTTCACCGGTGTTGGCAGGACGCTTGTACGTCCCTAAGGGACGTTTTGGGACGTCTTGGGATAGTCTCAAAACGTCCCGATGAGGAGGAGGACATGGAGAACGAGCGTCTGCGCAGCGCTATGGTGCGAGCGACCGTCACAGTGGAGGACGTCCACCGCAAGACTGGAGTCGACGAAAAGACTGTGCAGAGGTGGCTCAAGGGCCGGGTGCCGCACCAGCGTCACCGCTGGACGCTCGCCAAGCTCGTGGGCGAGGACGAGGCGTACCTCTGGCCAAGCAGCGAGACGCGCTTGGACGGGGGAGCCGGGAGCACCGCAGAAGTCGTGGCGGCCTACGCCCACCGCGCGGATGCCCCGAGTGCCCTGTGGACGCGGTTGATCGACGACGCCAGGAGGTCGGTGGACATCCTCGGCTACGCGGTCCAGTTCTTGCCCGAGCTCTACCCGGCCCTGGGTACACGGCTCGTCGCCAAGGCCGGCGACGGCTGCCGGGTCCGCATTGCCGTCGCTGACCCGGACAGCGCGGAAGTCGCCGCCCGCGATGCCGAGGAGCAGCTGGGAGGAGGGATTGCGCCGCGCATCCGGTCCTCTTTGCGACACCTGGACGCCTGCGTCCGGTCGGAGCTAACAGACGTCCGCTACCACCGCACCGTCATGTACAACTCGATCTTCCGCTTCGACGACGAGCTCCTCTACACGCCGCACGTCTTCGGACGCCCCGGCTACGAAGCACCCCTGTTCCACCTTCGCCGGGTCGGCCAAGGCGGAGTCTTCGACAACCTCGTGCAGCACATGGACGACGTGTGGGGCACCGCGACGCCCATCTAATGGCCCCACCTACCCTTTCCGGATGCCTCGTGTGGACCACTACCAAGACCCCGACGCCCCTCGTCCGAACAGCCTGGTGCCGGCCGCCAGTGTGGTCGTCGTCCAGGACGGCAAGGTGCTGATGCACCGGCGGCGGGACACCGACCGGTGGTCGATCCCCGGTGGAGGGATGGAGCCGGGGGAGAGCATCAAGGACACGGCCATCCGGGAAGCGCGGGAGGAGACCGGCTACGACGTGGAGGTCGATCGGCTCGTCGGCGTCTTCTCCGACCCAGGCCATGTCGTCGCCTTCGACGACGGGGAGGTCCGTCAGCAGTTTTCCGTCTGCTTCGCCGGCCACGTCGTTGGTGGCAGCCCACGACTGAGCGATGAGACGCGCGAAGTCGGCTGGCACGAACCCGGCGCTCTACGGTCGATGACCGACGCTCAGCTCCACCCGTCGATCCTGCTTCGCATCGAGGTCGCTTTGCGAAAGGACGAGGCCGCCTACATCGGCTGAGAGACCCCGATCAGCGCCTCGGCAGCGCGGTATTGCCGCCGTAGCTCCGGCTCGGCTCTCCTGAGGGCGCGAGTAACGATCGCCTCTGGGCCGTAGCGAGCTTCAACGTCGTTCAAGCGGGCCGCCAGCGTTATCGACTGCCCAGCCGGGCCCGTCGTCATGTCGCAATAGGTGAGCAGGTCACGCACGGGCGTCGCCTCGTCGGGGTAGCTGTCCATAAGCCCCGAGAGGCCTCGAAGCTCAGCCTCGAAGGACGCGCAGGAGTGGTGAGCCACCAGGCCCGCGACACGCTCGTGGCCCTGCGCACGCAGCCACGCGGCACCGTCCAACGAGTGGAAGCCCGTGTCGACCAACGGCTCCGCATAGCCGATGTCGTGGAGCCAGGCTGTGACGGCGAACAGCTCCCGATCGTCCTCCGGGAGCGCCTGGGCCACGCGAGCCGCCTGAAGGCCCACCGCCTGCACATGTGCCCACCGACGGGGGCTCGTACCAAGCAGCTCTTCCGCGACCTCGCGCGCTCGCCCGGGTGACAAAGGCAGCTTCTGCGACACCCCATCACACTAGGCAATGGGCTGGAGAACGTGGCGGCTCTGCCGTTGCTGTGAGAATTTTCTCTACTCCGTCAAGGCGGGCTCCGCCCGCCGCCGAGGCTGCGACCACGAGTGCCCTCACCACACTGCGCGCGGCCTGGCGGCCGTGCTCGCGTGGCTCGCGCACCCGGGTCAGCGTCGGGCAGCCAGGACGTCGTGCGTGACTCCCGCAGTGGCGAGGTCTGGCCGGCTGCGTAGTACCAAGGGCTCCCGCCCCTGGACCCCGGTTGCGCTGCACAGACGCGCGGACAGGTAGGCCGCATGGTCACCTTGGCACCCGCGCATCTGCACACCGCTCTGAACGCGCGGGGCCACGCACATCACTGCACTGGGTGCTTATCCAAGATTGCGACAATTTGCTGTTCCTCGACGGCTAGATGCAACTGCTTCATCGCAGTCACCGCCGCATGTAGAACGGCCTGGCGATCTGCGGCCAGTCGCCATACATCTAAGCGAGCGAGGAGCTTTTTAGTAATCGGCCTCTTGGAATCCCAAAATACGAGTGACTCGATGAAAGCCTGGCCCTGATCGCTACTGAGAAGCGCCCAGACTAATGCCGCCTCGGCGGGGTCTTGAAACGGCAGAAAGTAGCAGGTGTCGTCTAATACAACAGGCTTTTCGGCCATTGGGCCGACCAGTCGAAAGACCGGCTCCTTGTGTAGGCCAGAGACAGCAACCTTGTATGGGGCATATGTGTAGTCGCCATGACCAAATACAGAGAAGCGTGGCCTGTTTCGGTAGATGGATGATTTGCGACCGTCCAGGAGGGGGCCGTGTGAATCTAGGTACTCCCAAAGACGAGGAGCATCCTTCCGTAGAGTCTCGGTCTCGTCTCCAAACTTCTTCTGTGGAACGATAACCCACTTAGAAAGCTGTTCGTGACGGCCTCGAAAGATATCTGTACTTTTAAGAAGAGGATAGAGAAACTCTTCTTCGACGTCGACGCTCTGGCCAGTCTTTGACTTGGGTTCGGGAGTGGCCACCAGCTCGAAGACCGCCGAGGCATCGTGCTTCATCCCTGAACGCCACTCATACGTGCACTTAGTGTCGGCTGCTGCATTCTCCGTGTAGGCGTCAACGTCGGACACCCATTTACCGTCGACGACGCCGAATGAGTGACTCTTGGCGTCACTGTCAAGCGACTTGAAAACGTCTGCGACGTAGTTGCGGGACTCGACAGAGGTGTCTACTTCTACGACGAACCAGCACGCATCTACGCTGGCACCGAACCAACGCATTGCGTCAATTTCGTACAAAGCCGCCTTCGAGACGGGGATCGATGTACGCCACGCGTGCTCGATGACATTTCTTGCGACATGTGTCTTACAAAGCATTCCCAGCGTGACGCGAGTCTGGGACAGCTCCCGTAGAACCTTCAAGATGATGTATTCGCAGACGTCAAAGTTCGATCCGCCGAGCAGGGCGTCCAGCCCTTTGGCCCCCTTGAAGTTTTCCTTGGCCGGGACGTTTCCGCTGTCCATGCGGTTCAGCTCGGCAGAAGTCACCCAAGGGGGGTTCCCGATGACGGCTAGTGGCCCGGAGGTGGTCCATGAGATGTCATGGATTAGGTCTGTCTCAAAGATGTTTTGGTGCAGTGTTCGACCGTAACTTGAGGCAGAGTGCAAGTAGTCCTGCTGAATGTCGATTCCGAGTCGCTCGCTGGCAGGCAAAAGCTCTGCGGCCGCCTTAAGGAAGGATCCGTAACCGCAGGTCGGCTCCAAGATCCGAGACTGAGGATCTAGTTGCAGGCTTGCTAGGCATCTCTTGGCGAGGTCTTCGGGCGTTTGGAAGTCGCCGAACTCATTATTTGGCATTCAGGTCCTCCACGCCCGGCAGGGCGCCACTGGTAGCCAGGTTGATGGCTCGCGAATACTGCAACCGCCACTGTAGTGCATTGGAGATAGTAAGACTTCCCTGCTGAGGAGGTTCTTCCAGTAGGCGCTCAGCGAGCTGCCGGCGACTTACGTCATCTAGTGGCAGGTTCTTGTCCTGCAGCACCGCATCAATCTCCTCGACCTTAGCGTCACGGGCGAGCTCCGATCCGTCATCTGGACGGTTGATGATCTCAAGGAGCAAACGCGTAATTGTAGAGTCTGCGGTACGGATAGATTCGATAAAGATGACGTGCTGAATATCGAGGAAGGCATTCGCCGTAGTGCTATCGTCCCTCTTCTCGTAAACAAAGACCAGGAGGTCATAGCCTAGTCCGTAAATTTTTTGTGTGGCGTCATTGAAGGGACAGGAGGATTGCGGTTGGGCTCGCGACGTAACCTTGAGGTCAACGTTGATGCCTGGAAAATCAATGCCGCGTGCCGCATTGCCGACTTGATGTGTGTACTTGGCGGTCAAGTAGACCTTAAATTCTGCTTCAACGAACGTTCCAACCCGCTTGCCGTCTGTGACGCCGTACAGGGAAGGCAAGGGCGTCTTGCTTAGCTGGGCGGCGAAGAGCGCGGCGGACTTTTTGAAGTCCGTCAGCGAAAGGTTAGGCAGCTCAATTGGGATGGAACTCACGGTAACCTCCAGGGCGGACAGTTCGTAGAGCCTACCTAGTCCGAGGTCGTGACCATGGCTTCGCCACGTGATCTGCTCGTACAGGTCCAAGGAGTCTGCGCGTAAGGCCTTGCCCTAGTCCCCTGCAGCATCAGCGAGTGAGTGTCTAGGTGAGTGACAACCGGCTCGGGCGACCATGGACAAGCCTGGCCTGTAAGGGATCGATATAGCGCGAAGCTGGGGGCGAGCCGCGCTAAGGATCAGCTTCGGGACGAAGAGGCCGCAGGTTCAAATCCTGTCACCCCGACCAGCAAGACCGCAGGTCAGAGGCCCGGAACCGCGAGAGCGGGGCCGGGCCTCTGGCGTTGTGCGCAACTGTCCTCCAGCTGGGACGACAGAAGCAAGAGCCGGCCTCGCGACTGGACCTGGCCGCGATCTTCAACCCGGTCCCCGCCGCGTTCGTGGTGTTCGACACCGACCTCCGCTTCCTGACGGTCGACCAGGCCTTCCTGGAGTCGTCCGGCCGCACCCGGCCCGAGCTGATCGGCCGCGATCGCCACCCGGAAGTCCCGTCGCACGTGCCCCGGGCCCAGCGGGGTGCCGACCTTCGACGTGACGACCAGGCCGGTCTCGACCCACCGCGCACCCGAGCCGGTGTTCTGGCTGGGCCGCCCGGGGTTCACCAGCCCCAGCCGCGCCGGGCGCCCAGCTCGTGCACGGCGCGGTCCAGCGTCGCGGCCACCCGGGTCCGGTCGGTGTCGCCGTGCGACAACCGCAACCGGCTCACGACGTCGCGGCCCTCGGTGAGCAGACCACCGCGGCGGTCGGCCTCCAGGACGACGTCCAGGCCGTGGGCGTCGGCGAGGAAGGTGACCTCCAGCTCGTTCACCTTCCGCACGTGAACGGGCGGGGCGAACTCCAGCTCCTGGTAGAAGGGCAGGTCGGAGCCGCGCACGCGGCCCTTCTCCACGTCGGCGTGCTTGAACCGCCAGCCGAGGGAACCGAGGGCGTCGACCACGGCCTGCTGCACCGGCAGCGGCGCCACGGTGAGGCCGTCGAGGTCCCCGGGGTCGACGGCCCCGGCGATGACGAGCCGGGTCGCCACGCCGACGGCCACCCCGCGCAGGTGCCAGCCGCCGATCGCGGTGATCGGCGTCTGCCACGGCAGGGTCAGCGCGAACGGCAGCTCGGCCCGCTGCCCGGGCACGGTGGTGAACCCCGCGCCGACGCGGGCGCTGCCGAAGGCGACGTCCTCGCGCCACTCGGTGTCGCCGCTCTCGACCTCCACCCGGGCCTGCAGGACGACGACGACCTCCTGCACGTCCTGGGGCACCTTGCCGCCGGTCACGACGACCCGGCCCCGCACGGGCCCTCCCGGCCGCGCGACGTCGTCCTCCAGCACCGTGTCCACCGTCGCCGCACCCGCGCCGAAGCGTGCGGCCAGGTCGCGCAGAGCCATCTCGTCCTCCGTCCCCGGGCCGCCGGCCGGCCCCACCCGCAGGACGGCCGGGACGCGCGCTGCGTTCCCGGGGCGGGGACGACGGGGGCCCGGCCCCGCCGCAGCGGAACCGGGCCCCGGGGGAAGGGCGGGTCAGTCCCGCGACGCCTTGACCCGTCCCTCGACGAACCCGAGCACCACGTCGGACGCCTTGCCCAGCAGCGCGAGCAGGATGATCGCCAGCAGCACCTGGTCGGTGCGGGACGTGTTCTGCCCGTTGGTCATCTGGTAGCCGAGGCCGATGGAGGAGGAGATGAGCTCGGCGGCGACGAGGAACAGCCAGCTCTGGGCCAGCCCCAGCCGCAACCCGGACAGCAGCGCGGGCGCGGTGGCGGGCAGCAGGATCGAGGTGAACAACCCGATCCCGCGGCGGCCGTAGGCGCGGCCGACCTCGACGAGCGCGGGGTCGAGGTGGGTCAGGGAGGAGACCACGGTCGTGTAGACGGGGAAGAACGCCCCGATCGCGACGAGGGTGATCTTGGGGGGCTCCCCGAGCCCGATCCACAACCCCAGCAGCGGGACCCACGCCAGCGACGGCACCGCGCGCAGCGCCCCGAGGGTGGGGGACAGCAGGCGGTACGCCAGCCGGGACGAACCCGTCAGCCCGCCGAGGACGAGGCCCGCGGCGGCGCCGAGCACGAACCCGACGAGCACCCGCTGCACGCTGATGGCGATGTTCGTCTGGAGCTGACCGGTGGTCCACAACTGCTGCGCGGCGGTGAGGACGTCACCGGGCGGCGGGAGCTGGCTGGGCAGGAACATCCCGGCCGCGGTGGTCGCCCACCAGGCCGCCACGAGGGCCACGGGCACGACGGCCCCCAGCCACCAGCCGGGCCGGATCCGGCGCGCCGGGGCGTCCGGGGCGGTGGCGGTGGTGGTGGTGGTGGACGTGCTCACGACGCGGTGGCCTTCTGCGCGAACTCGGGCACGAGCAGCGTGTCCAGCGCCTCGTTCGCGGCGTCCTCGGAGGGCACGTCGCCGGTGGCGGCCATGAGCGGGACGATCCCGGCCAGCACCGTCCGCTGCGCCTCGCCGGGAACCCCGTCGAGGTCGAGCGTCGTGCGTTCCAGGACGCGGGCGGCGACCTCGGGCGACAGCTGCGCGGCGGTCGCGTACAGCGTCGCGAGGTCGGCGGGGTTCGCCAGCGCCCACGCGCGGGCCGTCGCGTAGGCGTCGACGACCTGCTGGACGAGGTCGGGGGAGTTCTGGATGAACTCCTCGCGGGCGTTGAGCACGCCGTAGGTGTTGAAGTCGACGTTGCGGTACAGCAGCTTCGACCCGGTCTGGATCTCGGTGGCCGCCATGTTCGGGTCCAGCCCCGCCCACGCGTCGACGTCGCCGCGTTCGAGGGCGGCGCGGCCGTCGGCGTGCTGGACGTTGAGGATCTCGACGTCGGAGCCGGACAACCCGGCCTGGGCGAGCGCCTGCTGGAGGAAGAAGTACGGGTCGGTGCCGGTGGTCGCCGCGATCTTCCTGCCGCGCAACCCGGCGACGTCGGTGACGGTGGAGTCCTTCCCGACGACGAGCGCGGTCCACTCCGGCTGGGAGTACACCTCGACGGTCTGCACGGGCGAGCCGTTGGTGCGGGCCTGCAGGACGGCCGAGCCGGCGGTGGAGGCCAGGTCGAGGTTGCCGTTGCGGAGGAACTCGTTGGCCTTGTTGCTCCCCTGCGACTGCTCCCACTGCACGGTCAGGCCGGCGTCCTCGAGGATCTTCTGCTCGCGCACGACGAGGCTGAGGGGGTTGTAGAGGGCGTAGTCGAGGCGGACCCGGTCGCCGCCGCCGGAGCCGCTGCCCGCGGTGGGGGCGGCGCTGCCGGAGGACGACTCGCCCTGCACGCAGCCGGCCGCGGTGAGGGCGAGGGAACCCAGGCCCAGACCGAGCAGGGCGCGACGGGTGGTGGTGCGGGGCAGCGTGGACACGGTTCTCCCGGGGGTGCGGTGGTGGCGGGTGCGCGGAGGGTCGAGGTGGGGCGGGGCCGGGCGGCGCGAGGGGTTCGGGCAGCGCGGGGTCAGGCGGTGCGGGGGACGCCGAGCAGGTCGAGCAGCTCGACGCGCAGCCGGGCGGTGGCGGCGTCACCGCGGTCGCGCGGACGGGCAGCGGGGACGGGCAGGTCGCGGACGATCCCCGCGCCCTCGCCACCGGTCCGTCCCAGGACGAGGACGCGGTCGGCCAGGTGCAGGGCCTCGTCGACGTCGTGGGTGACGAACAGCACGGTCGCGCCGGTCTCGCGCTGGACCTCGTCGAGCAGGTCCTGCATGCGCAGCCGGGTCAGCGCGTCGAGCGCGGCGAACGGCTCGTCGAGCAGCAGGACGCCGGGACGGCGCACGAGCGCACGCGCCAGCGCGGCGCGCTGGGCCATGCCGCCGGAGACCCGGCGCGGCCGGTGACCGGCGAAGTCGGCCAGGCCCACGACGTCCAGCCAGCGCAGCACCTCGGCCCGCCCGGCGGCGCGGGACGTCCCGCGGGGCAGCCCGAAGGCGACGTTGCCGGCCAGGTCGCGCCAGGGCAGCAACCGCGGTTCCTGGAAGACCACCGCGGTGCGCGGGTGGACGCCGCGCACGGGTTCGCCGGCGACCTCCACGGTGCCGACGGTGGGCGTGTCCAGGCCCGCGACCAGCCGCAGCAGCGTGGACTTCCCGCTGCCGGAGGCGCCCAGCAGGGCGACGGTGCTGCCGGCCTCGAGCGCGACGTCGATCGGGGCGAGGACCTCGTGGGCGCCGAAGCTGCGGCCCACGCCGCGCAACGTCACGGGGGCGGCGTCGACACGGGTGGCGGCCGCGGTGGACACAGGGGCGATCGACACGAGAGCTCTCCTCCATCGGCCCCGGCATGAGCACCACACCCCGAAGGGCGGTTGCTGCGGCGTCGACGAGCCAGGTCTCTCGGCCGCTCTGGATGGTGCATCCAGCCTAGAGCACAGTTGAGCGCGTGACCGACCAGCCCGGCATCGACCGCCTCCCGCCCACCGACGCCCCGCCGCTGACCGGGCCGGTGGTGATGCACCAGCACTGGGACGACGTCGCCTTCCTGCACTGGGCGGTCGAGCCGGCCGCCGTCGCGCCGCACCTGCCGCCGGGCACCCGGCCGGACGTCCTGGACGGCGCCACCTACGTGGGCCTCATCCCGTTCACGCTGCGCGGGGCGGGCCCCGGGCGGGGCCGGCCGTCCCGTACGCCGGGACGTTCCTGGAGACGAACGTGCGGATGTACTCCGTCGACGACGCCGGCCGGCGCGGGGTGGTCTTCGCCAGCCTCGACGCGGCGCGGCTGGCCGTCGTGCTGGGAGCGCAGGCGGTGTTCGGGCTGCCCTACCGGTGGTCGTCGATGCGGCACGCCGTCCGCGAGCGGGACGGGGCCAGGGAGCTGGTGTGGACGTGCCGGACGCGGGCGGGCGTGCGCAGCCGGATCGCCGTGCGGGAGGGGACGCCGACGGCCGACGACGAGCTGGGGACGTTCCTCACCGCGCGGTACGGACTGCACGTCGCCCGCCGGGGGACGACGCGCTGGATCCCCAACGAGCACGAGGCCTGGCCGCTGCGGACGGCCGAGCTGCTCGCGCTGGACGACGGCCTGGTCGGCGCGGCCGGGTTCGCCGTGGCGGGCGTGCCGGACCACGTCGCGTTCGCCCGGCGGGTGACGACGCGCTTCGGGACACCCGTCCGGCTGTGAGGGAACCCCCGGCCGGCAGCGTGCGTTCACCACTGCACACCGTTCCCGAGAACACGAGAGGACCGCCGCCGCCGATGTGCGACGACGATCACGACGACCCTTCAAGTACCAGCGCGAGCACCTGCACGCCCGACCACGGTGAGGTGGTCCGGTGACGGACGTGCTCGCCCTGCTCCTCGGGATCCTGGTGGTGTTCGGCATCACCGTGGCCACGGGGTACTTCGTGGCGCAGGAGTTCGCCTACATGTCGGTGGACCGTTCGGGCCTGGGCGCCCGCGCGGAAGCCGGCGACGCCGGTGCGGGCCGGGCCCTGGAGGTCACCCGCCGCACCTCCTTCATGCTCTCCGGAGCCCAGCTGGGCATCACCGTCACGGGCCTGCTCGTCGGGTACGTGGCCGAACCCCTCATCGGTGAGTCCCTCGGGGCGCTCCTGGGTGGGGTCGGCATCCCGACCGCGGTCAGTGTCGGCATCGGCGGTGTCATCGCCATCGTCTTCTCGACGTTCGTCCAGATGCTCTTCGGTGAGCTGTACCCGAAGAACCTGGCGATCGCGAAGCCCGAGCCGCTGGCCGTCCGGCTGAGCCGTTCGACGCTGGTCTACCTGCGCGTCTTCGGCGTGCTGATCAAGTTCTTCGACGCCTCCTCCAACGCCCTGCTGCGGGCGCTGAAGATCGAGCCGGTCCACGACGTCGAGCACGCCGCGACGGCCAAAGACCTCGAGGCCATCGTCGAGGAGTCGCGCGAGAGCGGCGACCTGCCGCCCGAGCTGGCGGTCCTGCTGGACCGGATCCTCGACTTCCCGCAGCGCGACGTCGAGCACGCGATGATCCCGCGCTCGCGGGTCGACACGGTCGACGAGGCCGACGACCTGGGGCTGGTGCGCGCGCTGATGGCGGTGGGCCACTCCCGCTACCCGGTGCTGTCCACCGGGGCCGGCGACGTCGTCGGGGTCGTGCACCTGGCCGACCTGCTCACCACGACGGAGGCCGACAGCGCCCACGTCACCCGGATCATGCGGCCCCCGCTGGTCGTCTCGACGTTCACGACGCTGCCCGACGTGCTGCGCCAGCTGGGCGAGACGAAGAACCAGCTCGCCTGCGTCGTCGACGAGTACGGCGGTTTCGCCGGCGTCATCACCGTGGAGGACCTCGCCGAGGAACTCGTCGGCGAGATCACCGACGAGCACGACGAGGACGACCCCGGGTACGTGCCCGTGGAGGGCGACGGCGTCTGGGAGATGTCCGGGGAGGTGCACGTCGACGAGGTCGAACGCTCGCTCGGGGTGGACCTGCCGCGCGGCGACTACGAGACGATCGCCGGGCTGGTCATGGCCACCCACGGCGGCCTGCCCGACGAGGGCGCCGAACTGGTCCTGGACCTGCCGGCCGACCCCGGTGAACCCGAGGCCGAACCCCGCACGCTGTCCGTCCGCGTCCTGACCGTCGAGCGGCACGTGCCCGCCCGGGTGCGGCTGGAACTGTCCGAGGAGGTCGTGGCCGGTGACTGACAACTGGCTCGTCGTCGTTCCGGCGACCGTGCTGATCGTCGCCGCGAGCGCGTTCTTCGTCGCGGTGGAGTTCGCCCTGCTGGGCGCCAAGCGGCACCGGCTGGAGGAGGCCGCCGGGACCGCTGCCGGCCGCGCCGCCCTGAAGAGCTCGCACGAGCTGACCGTGCTGCTGGCCGGGTCCCAGCTGGGCATCACGGCCTGCGTCCTGCTGCTGGGGGCCATCAGCAAACCGGCCGTGCACCACTGGCTGACCCCGGCCTTCGAGGCCCTCGGGATCCCGACGGTCGCGGCCGACGTCCTCGGTTTCGTCCTCGCGCTGTTCGTGGTGACGTTCGTCCACCTCGTGGTGGGGGAGATGGCCCCGAAGTCCTGGGCCATCGCGCACCCCGAGCGCTCGGCGATGCTGCTCGCCATCCCGATGCGCGCCTTCATGTGGGTGTTCCGGCCGGTCCTGAGGCTGCTCAACGCGGCCGCGAACGTCCTGGTCCGCCGGTCCGGCATCGAACCCGTCGACGAGAAGGCCACCGCGCACACGCCGGAGACGCTGCGGCACCTGCTGGAGCACTCGACGAACGTCGGGGCGCTCGACGCGAGGTTCTCGGCGCAGCTGTCCGGGGCGCTGGACCTCGAACGGCTGACGGTGCGCGACCTGCTGCGCGTGGGGGCGGTCCCGGCGTGCGTGCCGGCCGACGCGACGGTGGAGGACGTGCGGGAACTGACCCGGCGCACCGGGCACCTGCGCATCCTCGTCGGCGCCCCGCAGGCGATCACGGGGGTGGTGCACGTGCGCGACACCCTCACCGAACCCGCCGACGCCCCGCTGGCCCCGTTCGCCCGTGACGTCTTCACGCTGGACGCCGCGACGACGGTGCACGCGGCGCTGAAGCAGATGCGCGAGACGAGCAACCACCTCGCCCTCGTCACCGACGGCGCGCGCGTGGAGGGGGTCGTGACGATGGCCGACGTGCTGCGCCGGCTGTTCCCCCGCACCGTCGCGGCGTAGTTCGGCCGTGGCACGATCGGCCGGTGACTGAACCTGAGGTCCCCACCTGGGAGAAGCGGTTCCGCGCCGGCCGCGTCGGCCTGCCGGAGTGGGCCGAGGACGCCCCGGCCCGGTGCGTGGTCTACGCCACCGTGGCCGGGGTGCTCGAGGTGCACTCCTTCGACGCGGACTCGGGGGAGCTGCACCGGCTGACCGACCGGCCCGAGGGCACCTCCAGCGCCACCATCGACCACGCCGGGGAGTTCGTCTGGTGGTTCGACGACACCGCCGGCGACGAGTACGGCGTGTGGCGGCGGCAACCGTTCGCCTCCGCCCCCGGTGAGGGCGTGGAGGACCCGCTGGGGCTGCCGGCCGCCTACCCGGCGGGACTGTCGCTGGGCCGCAGCGGCATCGTCGTGGTGGGTTCGCAGGACGACGGGTACGGCACCCGGATCGACGTGGTCTCCGCCGAGGGCACGAGGCGGCTGTACGAGCACCGCGAGGACGCCTGGGCCGGTGACCTCTCACCCGACGAGCAGTGGGTGGCGATCGCGCACTCCGAGCACGGCGACTCCCGGCACCCCGACCTGCGGGTCCTGTCGCTGGCCGACGGCTCCACCGTCGCCGAACTGTCCGACGGACCCGGCAAGGGCGTCGCGCCGCTGGGTTTCTCCCCCGTGCGCGGGGACGCCCGGTTGCTCGTGGAGCACGAGCGGGCCGGCCGCGCCGAGCTGCTGGTGCTCGACCTGCGCACCGGCCGGGAGATCCAGATCGTGCTGGGCGTGCCGGGGGAGGTCGCCGGGGCGGAGTGGACGCGGGACGCGACCGGGCTGGTGGTGCTGGTCGACCACGAGGCGCGGACCCTGGCCCACCGGGTGGACCTGGGAACCGGTGTGGTGCAGCAGATCGGGCCCACGTCCGGCAGCGTCGGGGGCGCGACTGCCCGGCCCGACGGGGACGTGTGGCTGACGTGGTCGTCCTCGGCGCAGCCGTCGGTGGTGCGCACCCTGTCCGGTGAGGTGCTGCTGCGTGCGCCGGGTGAACCGGCGCCGCCGTCGGTCGACGTGCGGGACGTGTGGGTCGACGGTCCCGGGGGCCGGATCCACGCGCTGCTGCGGACTCCGGCCGGCGCGCAGGGCCCGTGGCCGACGGTGGTGGAGGTGCACGGCGGTCCCACCGCGCACGACACCGACTCCTTCCGGCCGTACTGCGCGGCCTGGGTGGACGAGGGTTTCGCCGTCGTGCAGGTGAACTACCGCGGGTCGACGGGGTACGGGTCGGCGTGGCGCGACGCGCTGGAGGCCCGCGTCGGCCACGTGGAACTCGAGGACATCGCCGCGGTCGCCGACCACCTCGTGGCGTCCGGGGTCTGCGATCCCTCGAAGCTGGTGCTGGCCGGGGCGTCGTGGGGCGGTTTCCTCACGCTGCTGGGGCTGGGGACGCAACCGGACCGCTGGGCCGTGGGGCTCGCGGGGGTTCCCGTCGCCGACTACGTCGCGGCCTACGAGGACGAGATGGAGGGGCTGAAGGCGTTCGACCGGTCACTGTTCGGCGGGTCGCCGGCCGAGGTTCCGGACAAGTACGCCGACTCCTCGCCCCTCACCTACGTCGACGCCGTGCGCGCCCCGGTGCTCGTGCTCGCCGGCCGCAACGACCCGCGTTGCCCGATCCGGCAGATCGACAACTACCTCGAACGCCTCGCGGCCCGGGGGGCGACCCACGAGGTGTACCGGTACGACGCCGGGCACGGGTCGCTGCTGGACGACGAGCGGGTGCGGCAGATGCGGGTCGAACTCGACTTCGTGCGGCGGCACCTGCCCTGACGAACGGGTCAGCGGGTTCCCTCCGGGCCGTCGTCACCGGGAACGGCCTGTGCGGCGTCGTCCTCGGAGATCCGCACGCCGGCCGTCGGGTCGCCCTGGCCCGTCCCGTCCGCGACGTCGTCCTGCAGGCCCAGCGGGTCCTGCGGGTCGCGGGCGGGGCTGGGCACCGGCCCCGAGCCGGTGGCCCGGGCGTTCTCCCGGCTGCCGCTGTCCTGCACGCGGCGGACCTCGGCGTTGTCCCGGGGGTCCACGTGGTCGGTGGTCTCATCGCTCATGCGCCCACCCTGCGGGTCCGGGAACGGGTCCGCCACCTCTAGGGTGAGCGCGTGAACACGACGTGGTGGCGCACCCATCCGGTGGCCCACCGGCTGCTGGCCGTGCTGGTCTGCGAACTCCTCCTGGCGGCCGTTCCCGGGCGGGGGTTCGGCGCGCTGCTGTGGCTGGCCGTCGACGTCTGGCTCGTGACACGCGTCCGGCGCAGCAGCTGGACCGCCTGGATCGTCCTGCTGGCGTTGTCGGTCCTGGCCGCCGGGTTCGGGATCGCCTCGGCGGTGCTGACCGGTCCCGCGTTGTCCGTGCTCGCGGTCGTGGGGCTGAACGTCGCGGTCTGCGCCCTGCTGCTCACCCCCACGGTGCGGGGGTGGGTGGGCCGGTCCGGGCTGCTGTCCCTGCCGGGGGAGCACTGACGCGTCAGGCGCGGTAGCGCATCCCGTCCAGCAGCAGGTCGATCGTCCGCTCGGTGAACTCCGGGTCCGGCGTCGACAACCGCGACAGCGTCGTGAGCAGTTCCGCGGGGGTGAGGCGGGCGGTGATCTCGCCGGCCTGCACGGCCGCGTCGAGCAGGGATCCCAGCGCCGGCTCGAACCGGCCCGAGAAGTACGCGGGCAGCGGTTCGAAGGCCGGGTCGCCGGAGTGCAGGGCCGCGGCGAGCCCGCGTTTGGCGGCGACGAAGCCGGTGAAGCGCAGCAGCCACCGCCGCAGCGCCTCGAACGGCGGGTGCTCGGCCGCGAGCAGCGGGGCCTGTTCGGCGCAGGCGTCGACCTCGTGCCGGAACACGGCGGTCACCAGGTCCGAGCGCTGCGGGAAGTGCCGGTAGACCGTCCCGACGCCCACGCCCGCCTTCGCGGCGATCTCGCGCACGGGCGCGTCAACACCGACGGCGGCGAAGACGTCGCGGGCCGCCACGAGCAGGGCGTCGAGGTTGCGTTGCGCGTCGGCGCGCACCTTCCGTTCCACTGCAGCCTCCCCTTGCGTAAGCGGAACATCGTTCCGTACAGTTCCGGACGATCGTTCCGCTTCATCTTCCCACGGAGGAACCGTGCAACACCGCCCTCTCGGCCGCACCGGCATCCAGGTCAGTCCCTACGCGCTGGGCGCCATGATGTTCGGCGCCGTCGGCAACCCCGACCACGAGGTGTCGATCCGGATCGTCCACCGCGCCCTCGACGCCGGGATCAACGTCGTCGACACCGCCGACGCCTACTCCCGCGGCGAGTCCGAGGAGATCGTCGGCAAGGCGCTGAAGGGCCGCCGCGACGACGTCGTGCTGGCCACCAAGTTCCACCTGCCCATGGGGGAGGACCCCAACGCGCGGGGGAACTCCCGGCGCTGGATCACCCGCGCCGTCGAGGACTCGCTGCGCCGGCTCGGCACCGACCGCATCGACCTGTACCAGGTCCACCGACCCGACCCGGACACCGACGTCGAGGAGACCCTGTCGGCGCTGACGGACCTCGTGCGCGCGGGCAAGGTCCGCGCGATCGGGACGTCGAGCTTCCCCGCCTCCGAGATCGTCGAGGCGCAGTGGGTGTCGGAGCGCCGGGGGCTGGAACGCTTCCGCACCGAGCAGCCGACCTACTCGATCCTGAACCGCGGCATCGAGAACGAGGTCCTGCCCGTCGCCCAGCGGTACGGCATGGGCACGCTCGTCTACTCGCCGCTGTCGGGCGGGATGCTCACCGGCCGCTACCGCAAGGGGCAGCGGGCGGACACGCCGCGCGCGAACAGGTTCCGCTACTTCTCCGACGAGCGCCGGCTCGACGTCGTCGAGGAGCTCATCGCCCTGGCCGACGAGGTCGGGGTGGCGCTGACCCACCTCGCCCTGGCGTTCGTCCTCGCGCACCCGGGCGTCACCTCGGCGATCCTCGGCCCGCGCACGCCGGAGCAGTTGGAGGACCTGCTCGCCGGTGCCGAGCTGGCGCTCGAGGACGCCGTGCTCGACCGGATCGACGCGATCGTCCCGCCGGGCACCGACGTCGGCCTGCTGGACATGCAGTACCGGACGCCGCCGATCCTCGACGCGGCCCTGCGCCGGCGCCCCCCTGCGCAGCGGTCGGCTCAGCCGAGGAACGTCAGGTAGAGCAGCGCGAGGTTCAGCGCCACGACGAGCCCGACGGCGACGGTGGCGAACACGCGGGTCCCCGGCCGGTTCACGTGCTCGCCCATGAGGTCCTTCGAACTCGTGAGCGCGACCAGCGGGATCAGCGCGAACGGGATCCCGAAGCTCAGGACGACCTGGGACACGATGAGCGCGCGGGTCGGGTCCACGCCGATGCCCAGGCAGACCAGCGCGGGGATCAGCGTCACCGCACGGCGCAGCAGCAGCGGCACGTCGATCCGCAGCAGACCCTGCATGATCACCGCGCCGGCGTAGGCGCCGACGGACGTCGAGGCCAGCCCGGAGGCCAGCAGGCCGATCGCGAACAGCAGTGCGGCCCCGGTGCCGAGGTGGGCCGAGACCGCGGCGTGCGCGCCCTCGAGGGTGTCGGTGCCCTCGACCCCGCGCAGCGCCGAGGCGGCCAGCAGCAGCATCGAGATGTTGACCAGCCCGGCCACGACCAGGGCCGCCACGACGTCGATCCGGGTGGCGCCCAGGACCCGGCGGCGCTGGGCGGGGGCGACGGCGCCGTGGTGGTCGCGGGCCATGGCCGAGTGCAGGTACACCGCGTGCGGCATGACGGTCGCGCCGAGCATGCTCGCGGCCAGCAGCACCGTCTCGGCGCCGTCGAAGCGGGGGATCAACCCCGCGGCCGCCTCGGCCGGGTCCGGCGGGGAGAGCACGACACCGGAGACGAACCCGACGACGATGACCGCCAGCATCCCGATGATGACGGCCTCGAAGCGGCGGACCCCGCGCCGGTTCTGCAGGGCCAGCACCGCCAGCGACACCGCGCCGGTGATGATCCCGCCGACCAGCAGCGGGGTGCCGAACAGCAGGTGCAGGGCCACCGCGCCGCCGATCACCTCGGCCAGGTCGGTGGCCACCGCGACCAGCTCGGCCTGCGCCCAGTACGCCAGGCGGGACCTGCGTCCCAGCCTGTCCCGCAACGCCTCCGGCAACGTCCGGCCGCTGACGACGGCGAGCTTGGCGGACAGGTACTGCACGAGCACCGCCATCGCGTTGGCGACGACGAGCACCCACAGCAGCAGGTAGCCGTACCCGGCACCCGCGGTGAGGTTCGCCGCGACGTTGCCGGGGTCGACGTAGGCGATGGCGGCCACGAACGCCGGGCCGAGCAGGCGCAGGAGGTTGCGGCGGCCGCCACGCGGTGCTCGGCCAGCGGGCGCGTCAGCGCGGGCGTCCGTCGTCATGGCGCCATCATGCACCAGAGTTCGGCGCACCGAACTTCGAAGTTGGCGGAACCCCCACCCCTCCGCGATCAAGGATTCAGCATCGCCGATCAAGGATTCAACGGCGAGTCGAATCCTTGATCGACGATGCTGAATCCTTGATCGCGGGGTGGTCAGAGGGGTTTGGTGTAGCAGACGCTGAGCGGGCTGTCGGCCCACGGCCCGAAGTTCTGCGCCGAGCGCGCGTACCCCAGCGCCTCGTACAGCGCCATCGCCTCGGGCTGCTTCGTCCCGGTCTCCAGGCGCACCAGCCGCGCGCCGGCGTCCCGGGCGGACGCCTCGTAGGCGGCCACCAGCGCCCGGGCCACCCCGCGCCCCCGGAAGCGTTCGTGCACGAAGACCCGCTTCATCTCGACCGTGGCCACCCACCCCGGCTCGTCGACGTCCTCGCGGGCGATGCACCCGGCCGGCTCGCCGTCCACCACGGCGACGTGGCAGACGGCGGCGGGGTCCAGCGGGTACTCGTCGTCGGGTTCACCGGGCTCGCGGTAGCGCCGGTTGAGCTCGGCGACCGCCGCCTCGACCAGGGCGTCGAGGTCGGGATCGCCGAGCTTCCGTTCGTGGATCTGGAAGGTCACCCGCCCACGGTGTCACGCACCTGGCGGCGCCGCTGCGAGGGGAGCGCGGCCACGAGCGGGTCGATCGGCGCGCGGCCGTTCTTGTCGACGCGGGTGGCCTCGGCCAGGATCAGCAGGCCCAGCAGGGCCAGGACCAGGGCGACCAGCGCGGGGGAGGCGTACCCGAACCCGGCGTCGATGACGAGGCCGCCGAGGAAGGCGCCCATCGCGTTGCCGATGTTGAACGCGGCCTGCATCGCGGCCGAGGCCATCGACGCCCCACCGCCGGCGGCCAGGATGCCGCGGGTCTGGATCGGCGCCGACATGACGAACCCGACGAAGGCGAACAGGAACACCCCGGCCGCCGCGACGACCCCGCTGTCCGCGAACAGGAACAGCAGGCCGAAGACGACCATCTGGGCGACGAACCCGGCCGCCAGCGTCCGGTACGGACGCCAGTCGGCCAGCCGGCCGCCGACGAGGTTGCCCAGCGTCGCGCCCAGGCCGAACAGCACCAGCACCCAGGAGACCGACCCCTCGGAGAACCCGGCGACGTCGGTCAGCAGCGGCGAGACGTAGCTGAGGACCGTGAACAGGCTGGCGAAGCCGACGGTCGTGATGAGCAGCGTCCACCACACCTGGCGGCGGCGGAACGCGGCGAACTCCGAGCGCAGCGAGCCCGTACGGGTCTCCACCTCCGGCACGATCGCCAGGATCGAGGCGATCGTCACCAGGCCGATGACCCCCACGAGCGCGAACGTCAGCCGCCAGCCCAGCTGCTGACCCACGTACGTGCCGGCCGGGACGCCGACGACGTTCGCGACGGTCAGCCCCGTGAAGACCAGCGCGAGAGCCTGGCCCTGCCGGCCCGCCGGGGCGATCTTGCGGGCCACGACGGCCGAGGCGCCGAAGAACGCCCCGTGCCCCAGGCCCGACAGGAACCGGGCGCCGACGAGGGTCTCGAAGCTGGGGGCGAGCGAGGTCGCGGCGTGGCCGAGGACGAACAGCACCATGAGGCCCGTCAGGACCTTCTTGCGCGCCCAGGAGTGGGTGAGGGCGGTGAGCGTCGGGGCGCCCACGACGACACCGAGCGCGTAGGCCGTGATCAGCCAGCCGCCGGTGGCGATGGACACGTCGAAGGTGTCGGCCATCTGCGGCAGCAGGCCCATGGCGACGAACTCGGTGGTTCCGATCGCGAAGGCGCCGATGGCGAGGGCCAGGAGGGCGAGAGGCACGGGCGTTCTTCCTCTGGAGCGGAGTGTGCGGGGGACTTCGAGCAGAGCGCCGTGGCCTGTCGACACCTCGATCATCGCGGTCGGTCCGGCCGTTGTTCCAACCGAACGGGGCTTCGCCCCGGAATCGTTGCCGGACAGGTGGTCCCGGGCGTGGCGAGATCACCTCACGGAGCCCTCAGCGAGCTGCGTGACCGCGCCGACCGGCACACTGCGGTCGTGACGACACCGTGGTCCCCGATCGAGCTGACCCTCACCGCGGAACGGGCGCACCCCGACCCGTACACCGGGGTCGACGTCGACGTGACGTTCACGCACACCTCGGGCCGGGTCGTGCGGCGCCCGGCGTTCTGGGACGGCGGGACGACCTGGCGGGTCCGGTTCGCCTCCCCCGGTCCGACGGGGCGGTGGTCGTGGACGTCGTCGGCGTCCGTCCCCGACGCAGGGCTCGCCGCCTCCGGGTCGCTGGTGGTCGAGGGGGCGGGCCGGGGGGTGTTCGGCCGGCACGGTTTCTGGCGCACCTCGGACGAGGGCCGGCACCTCGTCCACGCCGACGGCACCCCGGCGTTCCTGGTCGGCGACACGGCCTGGGCGCTGCCCTGGCGCGCCACCCTCGAGCAGGCCGAGGTCTACGCCGCCGACCGCGCCGCCAAGGGGTTCAACGCGGTGCTGCTCATGAGCGTCCAACCCGACACCGGCGCTCGCGGGCCGCAGGACCGCACGGCCGACGAGGGTTTCGCCGTCGCCTTCGACGACCTGCCCGACGGGACGCTGCGCCGGCTGCGGCCGGACTACTTCCAGTACCTCGACGCTCTGGCCGAGGTGCTGGCGCGCCACGGGCTGGTCCCGGTCTGGCAGCCGGTGTTCCAGGGGTTCGGCTGGAAGGGGCTGAGGACGGCCGGTGCGCTCGTCCCGCCGGTGGACTACGCGCGCTACTGCCGCTACCTCGTCGCCCGCTACGGCGCCCGGCCGGCCGTGTGGCTCGTCGGGGCCGACCGGTTCGGCACCGAGCCGCAGGTGCTCGCCGGTGGCCGGGAGGTCCAGGCGTGCGACGACTACGCCCAGCCCACCGGCATCCACTACAGCCCGTTCGCGGACAACCGTGCCCACCAGGACGCCGACTGGCTCGACTTCCAGTGGTGCCAGACCGGTCACCTCGGTGACCACGTCCCCGAACGTGTCGCCGACATGGCCCGCAACCGGCCCGCCAAGGCCGTCGCCAACGGTGAGCCGTCCTACGAGAACACCCGGCGCACGGGGTTCGCGGCCGGCTGGTGGCAGGGGCACGAGGCGTGGAGCAACTTCTGCGCCGGCGCCACGATGGGTGTCGTCTACGGGGCGGGCAGCCTGTGGCAGTGGCAGTTGCACCCCTCGGAGGAGGGACAGTCGCCGAGGTTCTCGGCACCCGGGGCGGGCTGGCGCGAGGCCCTCGACTTCGAGGGCTCGCGCTACCCGGGCGTGCTGAACCGCGTGCTGCACGGGTTGCCGTTCACCGGCGCCCGGCCGGACTGGTCGCGGACGGCCAACCCCCGCAACGTGCTCGTGCCGGGCGTGTTCTTCCTGGCCTACTGCCACGACGGGGGCGACCTGCGCATCGCGTTCCCCGACGGCGTCCCGCGCACCTACCGGGTCGTCGACCCCCGCACCGGTGAGGTGCTGGCGCGAGGGGAGCTGGGGGAGGACCACACCGTCCCCGACCCCGGTGGGGCGCCGCGCGTCGTGGTGTTCTGCGACGACTTCACGGGGTCGGGGATCGGGTGACCTACCCGATGAGCTGCTCGGCCTCGCGTTCCAGCGTTCCGTCGGCGCGCTTGGCCAGGTAGTCGCGCACCTCGGCCTTGACGACGGGGGCGAGCAGGTACAGGCCCAGGATGTTCACCAGGGCGCAGACGAACAGCATCGCGTCGGCCAGGTCCAGGACCGAACCGAAGGTGAGCACGGTGCCCAGGACGGTGAACAGGCAGTAGACGACCTTGAAGGTCAGCTCGCTGCCCCGGCTGCGGCCGAAGAAGTGGCACCACGCCTTCTGGCTGTAGTAGGCCCAGGTGATCAGGGTGGAGAAGGCGAACAGCGCGACGGCGAACGCCAGCACGTACGGGAACCACGGGATGACCGTCGCGAACGCGTCGGAGGTCAGGACGACCCCGTCGGCGCCCGTCTCCCCGGTCGAGGCGACCTCGGCGCGGGCGTCCAGCCAGCTCTGCGGCTGGGCGATGATGATGGTCAACGCCGTCATGGTGCAGATGACGACGGTGTCGCAGAACGGTTCGAGCAGGGCGACGAACCCCTCCGACACCGGGTGCTTGGTCTTGACCGCCGAGTGTGCGGTCGCGGCCGACCCGACCCCGGCCTCGTTGGAGAACGCCGCACGCTGGAAACCGACGATGAGGGCGCCCAGGACCCCACCGGCGACCCCCTCGGGGGCGAAGGCGCCGGTGAAGATCGACCCGACGGCGGCCGGGACGAGGTTCGCGTTGCCGACGATGACGATCAAGCAGGCGGTGACGTAGAGGATCGCCATGGCCGGGACCAGCTTGGAGGTCACCTTGCCGATCGAGGTGATGCCGCCCAGGATCACCGCGCCGACCAGGACGGCCAGCACGATGCCGAACACGAAGGCGGCGCCGGAGGAGGCCAGCGGCGAGTCGTCGCCGCCGGTGATGTTCACGAACTGGGCGTAGGTCTGGTTGGCCTGGAACATGTTCCCGCCGGCCACGCCGAAGAAGAAGATCGCCACGGCGAAGACGCCGGTCAGCACCACCCCGACCCAGGTCACCTTCAACTTGGCGAACGCGACCCTGAGGTAGCGGAACGGGCCGCCGGTGACGGTCCCGTCCTCGTGGATCTCGCGGTACTTCACCCCCAGGGTGCACTCGGTGAACTTCGTCGCCATCCCCAGCAACCCGCAGCAGATCATCCAGAACGTCGCCCCGGGGCCGCCGATGCTGACCGCGACGGCCACCCCGGCGATGTTCCCGAGGCCGACGGTCCCGGACAGGGCACTGGTCAGGGCCTGGAAGTGGCTGACCTCGCCGGGGTCGTCGTCGCGGCCGAACTTGCCCCGCACCACCTGCACGGCGACCTTGAACCCGCGGATCTGGACGAAGCCGAAGTAGACGGTGAAGACGATCCCGGCCAGGACGAGCCAGCCGACGATCAGCGGGAACCCGGTGCCGGCGACGGGCACCTGGTAGAAGATCACGCTCGAGACCGCCTCGGTGACGGGGGCGACGACACCGTCGATGGTGTCCTCGATCTCGGCCAGCGTTCCGGAGTCGGTCTCGGCGGTCGTGGCCGGCAGGGCGGCGAGGGCTGGACTGGACATCTCCCGTGGGTAGCGCTTCCGGACTGCGGCGGCAACCGCTACCCGCGGTGCCGGCCCAGATGTCACCGGACCGAGACGCTAGAGCTCGCGCACGCGCCCGTCCTCCACGACGAGCCGCCGCGTCACCTGCACGGCCTCCAGCAACCGGCGGTCGTGGCTGACCAGCAGCAGCGTCCCGCGGTAGCTCGCCAGCGCCTCCTCCAGCTGCTCGATGGCGGGCAGGTCGAGGTGGTTGGTGGGTTCGTCCAGGACCAGCAGGTTCACCCCGCGCGCCTGCAGCAGCGCCAGCGCCGCGCGGGTGCGTTCACCCGGCGACAGGCTCGCGGCGCTGCGGCCCACGTGGTGGGCGCCGAGGCCGAACTTGGCCAGCAGCGTCCGCACCTCCGCGTCGGGCTGGTCCGGGACCTCGTCGCCGAACGCGCGCGCGAGCGTCCGCTCGTCCAGGAACGCCCCGCGGGCCTGGTCGATCTCCCCGACCTGCACGCCCGAACCCGTGACCGCCGTGCCGCTGTCGGGTTCGACGCGGCCCAGCAGCAGGTTCAGCAACGTCGACTTGCCGGCCCCGTTCGGGCCCGTCACCGCGACCCGGTCACCGGCGTCGACCGCCAGGTCCACCGGACCGAGCGTGAACCCCCCACGTCGCACGACGGCCTCGCGCAGCGTCGCGACGACCGATCCCGACCGCGGCGCGGCCGCGATCGACATCTGCAGCTTCCACTCCTTGCGGGGTTCCTCGACGACCTCGAGCCGTTCGATCATCCGGTCGGTCTGCCGGGCCTTGGCGGCCTGCTTCTCGCTGCCCTCGCGCATCTTGGCGCGGATGTTCTTGTCCGGGTCGCCCTTGCGGACGGCGTTGCGCACACCCTGGGCCATCCAGCCGCGCTGCATCCGCGCCCGGTCCTCCAGGCCTGACCTCGTCTCGGCGTACTCGTCGTAGGCCTCGCGGGCGTGCCGGCGCTGCACCTCGCGCTCGGCCAGGAACGCCTCGTACCCGCCGCCGACGACCCGCACCAGCTGCTGGGCCAGGTCCAGTTCCACGACGCGGTCCACGGTGCGGGCGAGGAACTCGCGGTCGTGGCTGACGACGACGGCCGGCGCGCGCAGCCCGGTGACGAAGCGCTCCAGGCGGGCCAGGCCGTCCAGGTCGAGGTCGTTGGTGGGCTCGTCGAGCAGGAAGACGTCGTAGCGCGACAGCAGCAGCGCCGCCAGGCCCGCCCGCGCGGCCTGCCCGCCGGACAGCGACGTCATGTGGGCGTCGGCCGACACCGTCAGGCCCAGGTCGGCGAGGACCTCCTCGCGCCGTTCGTCGAGGTCGGCACCGCCGAGGTTCAGCCAGCGGTCCAGGGCGTCGGCGTAGCGGTCGTCCGCGCCCCCGGCCCCCTCGGCGAGTTCGGCTGCGGCGGAGTCCATCTCCTCCTGCGCAGCCGTCACGCCCGTGCGGCGGCCGAGGAACTGCGCCACCGTCTCACCCGGCCGGCGGTCCGGTTCCTGCGGCAGGTAGCCGACGGTCGCGGTCGGCGGGGACAGTGAGACCGTGCCCGTCTCGGGCCGGTCCAGCCCCGCCATGAGCTTGAGCAGCGTCGACTTCCCGGCCCCGTTGGCCCCCACGAGGCCGACGACGTCGCCCGGGGCGACGACGAGGTCCAGGCCGGAGAACAACGCCCTCGTTCCGTGGGCGGCGGACAGGTCCTTGGCGACGAGGGTGGCACTCACGTCCCCATTCTCGCCCCGCGGCAGGATGGGGCCGTGACGCACGACGGGAACCACGACGGGGACCACGACGGCGCAGCGCACGCCCGCTCCTTCGGCGCCGCCGCCGGCGCCTACGCCCGCGCGCGCCCGGGGTACCCCGACGACGCCGTCGACTTCCTCGTCGGCGGCGCCCGCCGGGTCCTCGACCTCGGCGCCGGAACCGGCAAGTTCACCGCCTCCCTCGTCGCCCGCGGGATCGACGTCGTCGCCGTCGAACCCTCGACGCGGATGCTGGCCGAACTCACCGCGACGCTGGACGTCGAGGCGCACGAGGGCAGCGCGGAGGCGACGGGACTGCCGGACGCCTCGGTCGACGCCGTCGTCGTGGCGCAGGCCTGGCACTGGGTCGACCCGGCGCGCGCGGTGCCGGAGGTCGCGCGGGTGCTGCGGCCGGGCGGAACCCTCGGGCTGGTCTGGAACGTGCGCGACGAGTCGGTGGACTGGGTGGCCCGGGTCTGGGCGGTCGCCCAGCGCGGCAGCGAGTACGAGATGCGCGCCAGCGCCGAGTCCGTCGGCGCGCCGTTCGGGCCCGGCGAGGTCTTCACGACGCGGTTCCAGCACCTCACCGACCGCGCGGGGATCCTCGACCTCGTGGCCTCGCGCAGCTACGTCATCGTGCTGCCGCAGGAGGAGAAGGCCGAGCTGCTGGCCGAGGTGGGACGGCTCCTGGACGCCGACTTCCCCGGGGAGCGCGAGATCCGCCTGCCCTACCTGACGCACTGCACGCGGTTCACGCTGCCCTCGTCGGCGGACCACTAGATACCCCGAACGCCCTGCGGATCACCGCCGGTCACGGCAGACTCGCCCCCGGTGCCGGGGGGCACCGCAGAGGAAGCACCGAGCCGGGGGGCCGCAGCATGACCGTCGCGAAGTTCGAGGGCCCCGGGAAGGACCGGGGGGTGGTCGGTCCGGCGCCGGGCGGCTCCAGGCGTGAGCTCGCCGCCGTCGCGCTGTCCGTCCTGTGGCCCGGGTTCGGGCACGCCTTCCTGGGCCGGACGACGCCGGCCGTCGGGTTCGGCGCCACGCAGGTGCTGCTCGTGGTGCTCATGGTCCTGCCCTGGACGTGGCGCCTCGGCGTCCTGGCGTGGGCCGTGCTCGTCGTGGCCGCGGCGACCTCGGCCTGGGTGTCGGCCTCGCGCTCGGCGCGCGCCGTCCGGGCATCCGTCGACCGACTGCTCCCGGACCGGACCCCTTGACCTGACCCCTTGACCTGACCCCTTGACCTGACCGGGGTGGCCTGGAAGCTTCCCGACCCGTGGAGAACACACGGGTGCGCCCGGTGCTGCTGACCGTCGACGACGACCCCGCCGTCTCGCGGGCCGTCGCGCGGGACCTGCGCCGCCGCTACGGCCAGGAGTACCGGGTCCTGCGGGCCGAGTCCGGGGCCGAGGCGCTCGGCGCGGTGCGCGAGGTCAAGCTGCGCGGGGAGCCGGTGGCCGCCGTCCTGGCCGACTACCGGATGCCGCAGATGGACGGCGTGGAACTCCTGGAGTCCGTGATGGACCTGTTCCCGCGCGCCCGGCGCGTCCTGCTGACGGCCTACGCCGACACCTCCGCCGCGATCCGGGCCATCAACGACGTCGACCTGGACCACTACCTGCTCAAGCCGTGGGACCCGCCGGAGGAGAAGCTCTACCCGGTCCTGGACGAGCTGCTCGCCCGCTGGCAGGCCGAGCCGGTCCGGCCACCGGACGAGGTCGTCGTCATCGGCGACCGCTGGTCGGCGCGCTCGTTCGCGGTGCGGGACTTCCTGGCGCGCAACGAGGTCCCGTACCGCTGGCTGCTGGCCGGGCAACCCGAGGCCGACCGGTTGCTGGCCGCGATGCCGACCGGAGGGGGTACCGCGCGGCTGCCCGTGGTGCTCGCGCCGGGAGCGGGGGAGGGGCCGGAGGTGCTCGTCGACCCCGACGACACCACGCTGGCCGACCGGGTCGGCCTGACCACCCGCCCGCAACGCGACTTCTACGACCTGGCCATCGTCGGCGGTGGCCCGGCGGGGCTGGGCGCGGCCGTCTACGGCGCCTCGGAGGGGTTGCGGACGGTCCTCGTCGAGGAGCACGCCACCGGTGGGCAGGCCGGGCAGAGTTCGCGCATCGAGAACTACCTCGGGTTCCCCGACGGCCTGTCCGGTGCGCAGCTGGCCGACCGGGCCCGCCGTCAGGTCGCCCGGTTCGGGGCCGAGACGCTCTCGGCGCGCACCGTCACCGGACTGGAGGCGGCCGGTGGCACCCGCGTCGTCCGGTTCGGCGACGGGACGAGCCTGGCCGCGCACACCGTGCTGCTGGCCACGGGCGTCTCCTACCGCACGCTCGAGGGACCCGGCCTGGCCGAGTTCACCGGCCGCGGCGTCTACTACGGCGCCGCGCTCAGCGAGGTGTCCTCGTGCGCCGACCAGGACGTGTTCGTCGTCGGCGGTGCGAACTCGGCCGGTCAGTCGGCGGTCAACCTCGCCCGGTCGGCGAAGTCGGTGACGATGCTCGTGCGGGGGCCGTCGCTGCGGGCGTCGATGTCGGCCTACCTGATCGAGCAGCTCGAGGCGCTGGACAACGTCGAGGTCGTGACGTGCACCGAGGTCGTGGGGGCGGCGGGAACCGAGCACCTGGAGTCGATCCGCCTGCAGGACAGGCAGAGCGGGGCCGAGCGGGAGGTGCCGGCCCGGTTCGTGTTCGTCTTCATCGGCGCGGCTCCGCGCACCGGGTGGCTCGACGGTTCCGTGCAACGCGACGCGCGGGGCTTCGTCCTGGCCGGGCCCGACCTCGACTGCGAGGGCGACCGGCCGCCGGGGTGGACGCTGGAGCGCGCGCCCTACCACCTGGAGACCTCGATGCCGGGGGTGTTCGTGGCCGGCGACGCCCGGGCCGAGTCGGTCAAACGCGTCGCCTCGGCCGTCGGGGAGGGGGCGATGGCCGTCATGCTCGTCCACCGCTACCTCGCGCAGCAGTGAGCGCGGCGGGGAGCGCGGCGGTGACACCGGACGAGCTGAGGACCCTGTTCCTCTTCGAGGCGCTGTCGGACGACCAGCTGGGGAAACTGGCGGCCTCCGGCGACGTCGTCGAGGCCGAACCCGGCTGGCTGTACCGCGAGGGTGAGGCCGCGAAGTGCTTCTACGTCCTGCTGACCGGGGCGGTGGCCCTGCACCACCGCGGCGGGGGCGACGACCTGGAGGTCGGCCGCACCCGGCAGCGCGGCGCCTACGCCGGGGCGTGGGAGGCCTACATGGGCGAGGCCGCGCCCGAGGGGTACACCTCCTCGCTGCGGGTCCTGGAGCCGTCGACGTTCTTCGTGCTGCCCGCCGCGAAGTTCGGCCGGGTGGTGCGGGAGTGGTTCCCGATGGCGGTGCACCTGCTCGAAGGCGTGCGGATCGGTCTGGCGGAGACGCAGCAGCTGGCCAGCGCCCGCGACCGGCTGCTGGCGCTGGGCTCGCTGACCGCGGGCCTGACCCACGAACTGGGCAACCCGGCCGCGGCGCTGGCGCGCACCCTGGCGCAGCTGCAGGAGGGGCTGGCCGCGGTCGAGGTGGCCGTCGCCCGGCTGGTGCCGGGGCTGCCGGCCGTCCCACGACGTGGACCCGTCGCGGTGCCGACCGAACCGCTGGGACGGGCCGAGGCGGAGGACGCGGTGCTGGACGTGCTCGAGGAGCACGACGTCGACGGTGACCTCGCCGCCGTCCTCGTCGAGCAGGGGTTCGGCCCGGACGACCTCGCGCTGGAACCGCCCGAGGCGGTCGCCTGGTTCGCCCGCAGCGTCGAGGTGCGTTCACTCGTCGCCGAGGCCGCGGCGGCCTCGGCCCGGATCAGCACGCTGCTGGCCTCGGCGGGGAACTACGCCCAGCTGGACCGGGCCCCCGAACGCTGGGTGGACGTCCGCGAACTGCTCGACGCCGCGATCTCGATGCTGGGCGCCGGGGCGGGCCGGGCGGCGGGGACGTCCCGGATCGTCACCGACTACGCCGACGTCCCGCAGGTCCTCGGCCACACCGGCGAACTCACCCAGGTGTGGACGAACCTGCTCGACAACGCCCTCGACGCCCTCGACGCCCTCGGCACCACCGGGGCCGGTGGCGGCACCGTGACGGTGCGGGTGCGTCCCGACGACGGCGGGGTGTGCGTGGAGGTGGCCGACGACGGCCCGGGCATCCCCGCCGACCTGCTGCCGCGCGTCTTCGAGCCGTTCGTCACGACCAAGGACGTCGGGCAGGGCACCGGGCTGGGGCTGGACATCGCCTGGCGGGTCGTCGTGCACCGTCACCACGGCCGGCTGAACGTCACGAGCGAACCCGGGAACACCGTGTTCCGGGTGTGGTTGCCGACCGATCCCCAGGAGGACCAGTGACAGACCTCGTCGATCCCGCCGCGGCCCCCAGCGGTCCCGGCTGCGCCGACTGCGACAGCGCGCAGCCGCAGGGCTGGTGGTTCCACCTGCGGCGCTGCGCGGCGTGCGGGCACGTGGGGTGCTGCGACTCCTCACCCGGCCAGCACGCCCGCGGGCACGCCACGGCCAGCGGGCACAGCGTCGTGCGCAGCTACGAACCGGGGGAGGGCTGGTTCTACGACTTCGCCACCGACGAGACGTTCGCCTCCGGTCCCGACCTCGCACCCCCGCTGCACCGCCCCGCCGACCAGCCCGCCCCGGGGCCGCGCGGACGCGTCCCCGGGAACTGGGTCAGCCTGTTGCACTGAGGGTCAGGAGACGATGGCGTAGAGGATCCAGACCAGGCCGAACGCCATGAACCCGATGCCGGTGGAGACCACGCTCCAGGTCTTCAGCGTCGTCGCGGTGCTCAGCCCCAGGAACCGGCCCACGAGCCAGAACCCCGAGTCGTTGACGTGCGAGAAGGTGATCGCACCGGCGGCCAGGGCCACCGTCAGGCACGCCAGCTGCAGGGCGGACAGCGACCCGTCCGCGGCGACGGCAGGAGCCAGCAGGCCGGCCGCCGTCGTGCCGGCGACCGTGGCCGATCCCTGGGCGATGCGCAGCGCGACGGCGATGAGGAAGCCGGCGACGATGAGCGGCAGTCCCGCGGCGTCGAGTTCGGCGGCGAGCGCGCCGCCGATCCCGGTGTCGGTGAGCACGCGGCCGAACATGCCACCGGCGCCGGTGATCAGGATGATCGAGCAGACCGGGGCCAGCGCGTCGTCGACGACGTCCTCGAGGCGTCCCCCGACCTTGCCGCGGTTGGGGCGGACGACGAGCAGCAGCATCGCCAGCAGGCTCGTGATGAGCAGCGCGATCGGCGTCGCGCCGATGAGCTGCAGCACCACCACCAGGGCGTTGTCCTCGTCGACGCCGTAGTTCGTCACGGCGGTGTTGGACGCCGTACCGCCGAAGATGAGGACCAGAGGCAGCAGCAGCACCAGGAGGATGACCCCGAAGCTGGGCCGGGGCTGGTCACCGCCGTCGTTCGGGCGGCCGAGCAGTTCGGGGACCGGGAGGAAGTCGGTGCGCTTGGCCAGGAAGTACGCGAGGCGGTAACCCATGACGTACCAGGTGGGCAGGGCCACGACCATGCCGACCAGCAGCACGAGACCGACGTCGGCGCCGAGCAGGCTGGAGGCCGCGACCGGTCCGGGGTGCGGAGGCACCAGCGCGTGCATGGTGAGGAAGGCGCCGGCTGCCGGCAGCGCGTAGAGCATGAGCGAACCGCCGAGCCGTCGCGCGACGGTGTAGATGATCGGCAGCATGACGACGAACCCGGCGTCGAGGAAGATGGGGAAGCCGTAGAACAGCGACGCGACCGACAGCGCCAGGGGCGCGCGCCTCTCGCCGAACCGGGCCACGAGGGTGTCGGCCAGCACCCGGGCGCCACCGGAGATCTCGACGATGCGCCCCAGCACGGCGCCGAAGCCGACGAGGAGCGCGACGGTCGACAACGTGTTGCCGAAGCCGCCGGTGAGGGTGCTGACGAGGTCGGCGGCCGGGATGCCGGCGACGATCGCGGTCAGCAGGCTGACGATGACCAGGGCGTAGAAGGCGTGCAGCTTGACCTTGATGATGAGGACGAGCAGCACGGCGATCGCGACGACGGCCGTGATCAGCAGGAAGGGCGTCGACCGCGTCGTCTCGACGGCGGTCGCGGTGGCGAACGCGGCCGTAGCGGCGGGGGCGCTGGCGAACATCTGTGGTGGGCCTCTCCTCGGCGAGTGGTGCGCGACGCGACCCTACGTCCCGTTCCCGGTCCGACATCGAGCGGCTGGGTCGTGCCCGGACGGGCGGTGCGCCCGGCGCCCGGCGCTTAGGGTCGGGGCATGAAGTGGGTGCTGGTCCTCATCGTCCTCGTCGTCGTGACCGTTGTCCTGGCGCGCAAGTTGCGCGGTTCCCGGGCGTCGCTGCGGGACGCGGATCCCCGCAAGCTCAGGGACGAGTTCCGGAGGAACTCCGGGGACTGAGCCCCAGCAGCACCAGGGCCACCGCCGAGCCGGTGGTGCCCAGCACCATGTCGCCGAGGGTGTCCTCGTAGGCCGTGGCGAGTTCGGTGCCGTGCCGGATGAACGTGTACCACTCACCCACCTCCCACAGCAGGGCCAGCAGTGCGCCGCCACCCACGGCGGTCACGGCGCGGGCCCACCGCGGCCGCACGTCGCGCAGCCGCAGCACGATCCCCAGCCCCAGCGTCAGCAGGCACCAGTTGAGGAAGTGCAGGGCGTCGTCCCACCACACGACGGTGTCGTACAGGTCCAGCGTGTTGCCGGTGACGTCCACGCAGAACGGCAGCACCACCAGCGTGAACCCGGCCCACGGGACCGACCGCGATCCCCGGTGCGTCGCCAGCCAGATCGCCGGCACGAGCAGCATCATCAGCGGGTAGAGGACCAGCCGTGCCCCGAACGCCTTGCCGGCGAACTGCGGCAGGTCCCGCGCGAACGTCGCGACGAGCAGCTGCCCGACGGTCGCGACCAGCACGAGTACCGCAGGTGTCCACCGGGGTGCGCGCATCCCCTTAGTCTTCCGCGGGGTCCGACACGGGTCGGCCGGGACGAGGGGAACGCGCATGGCGGGTACGGGCTGGCGGCTGCACGGCGACGGACGGTCCGTCCGGCCGGGTGAGGTGGTCGCCCCCGACGAACGGCTGGCGTGGCCGCGGACCGTCGGGATCGGTCTGCAGCACGTCGTGGCGATGTTCGGGTCGACGGTCCTCGTTCCCGCCCTCACCGGGTTCCCGGTCGCCACCACGCTGTTCTTCTCCGCCGTCGGCACGGCGCTGTTCCTGCTCGTCACCCGCAACCGGCTGCCCAGCTACCTGGGCTCCTCCTTCGCGTTCATCGCGCCGATCCTGGGCAGCTCGGCGGGGTCGGCGACCGGCGGGATCCTCGTGACGGGGCTGCTGCTCGCGGTCGTGGGCCTCGTCGTGCACCTCGCGGGGTCGCGGTGGATCGACCTGGTCATGCCGCCCGTGGTGACCGGCACGATCGTCGCCCTCATCGGCCTGAACCTCGCGCCGGCGGCGTGGGGGACGACCGAGGACTCCGGGTTCCGCGCCGACCCGGTGACGGGCGTCATCACGTTGCTGGCGATCGCGCTGACCAGCGTGCTGTTCCGCGGACTGCTGGGCCGGCTGTCGATCCTCGTCGGCGTCGTCGTCGGGTACGTCGTCGCGGCCGCGCGCGGGCTGGTGTCGTTCGAGGCCGTGGAGAGCGCGGCCTGGTTCGGGCTGCCCACGTTCACCGCCCCGCACGTGGACGTCTCCGACCTCGCGCTGTTCCTGCCCGTCGTCTTCGTCCTGGTCGCCGAGAACGTCGGCCACGTGAAGTCGGTCGCCGCGATGACCGGCCGGGACATGGACCCGCTCGCCGGTCGCGCGCTGTTCGCCGACGGCCTGGCCACGACCCTGGCCGGTCTCGGCGGCGGGTCCGGGACGACGACCTACGCGGAGAACATCGGCGTCATGGCCGCCACGAAGGTGTACTCCACGGCCGCCTACTGGGTGGCCGCCGTGACCGCGCTGGTGCTGTCGTTCTCGCCGAAGTTCGGTGCGCTGATCGGCTCGATCCCGGCCGGTGTCCTGGGTGGGGCGGCGACGTTGCTGTACGGGATGATCGGCATCCTCGGCGCTCGCATCTGGGTGCAGAACAAGGTCGACTTCTCCGACCCGGTGAACCTCACGACGGCCGCCGTCGCCCTCATCGTCGGCATCGCGAACTACACGTTCACCACCAGCGGCGGGCTGTCGTTCGAGGGGATCGCGCTCGGCACGGTCGCCGCGATCGGCATCCACCACCTCATGCGCGTCGTCGGCCGCGCCCGGGGGACCACCGCGGTCAGCTGACCGGGCCGGTGACGTGCAGCACCCGGTCCCCGGCCTGCAGCGCGCTCACCTCGTGGAAGCGCAGGACGCGCCCCTCGCGCACCACCGCGAGCACCGGCACGTCGAGGGTGCCCGGCGCCCGTCCGACCTCCTCGGGCCGGACGGGCCGGTCCTGCAGGTCCAGCCCGGTGCCGAACGAGACCAGGTCCTCCACGACCTCCACCGAGGCGGGGCTTCCGGCGGCCAGCCCCAGCAGCCGCCCCGACGTCTCCGACGTCACCACGACGGAGTCCGCCCCGGACTGCCGCAGCAGGTCGGCGTGCTCGACCTCGCGGGCCGTGGCCACGACGGTGGCGTGCGAGTTGAGCCGGCGCAGCGCGAGCGTGGCCAGGATCGCGGTGTCGTCGCGGTCGACGGCCACGACGACGGTGCGGGCCCGCTCGGCCAGCGCGATGCCGAAGGTGTCCGAGCGCGTCACGTCCCCCGTCACCGACAGGTAGCCGTCACGGGCGGCGTCGGCCGTGGCGGCGGGCTGGCGGTCGACGACGAGGATGCGGTCGGCCGGCGTCCCCTTGAGCCGCAGCTCCCGCACCGCGTTGCGGCCCTTCGTGCCGTAGCCCAGGACGATGACGTGGTCGCGCATGCGTGCCCTCCACCGCGCGAGGCGGATCTCCTTGCGGGAGCGCTCGGTGAGCGCGTGGATGGTGGTGCCGACGAGGATGACGACGAACAGGATCCGCACCGGCGTCACGAACAGCGCGTTGACGAGGCGGGCGCTGTCGGTCACCGGGACGATGTCGCCGTAACCGGTCGTCGAGAGCGTGACGGTCGTGTAGTACAGCGCGTCCAGCGCCGAGAGGTGGCCGTCGGCCCCGTCGCGGTAGCCGCCGCGTTCGAGCCACACCACCCCCCAGCACAGCAGGACCAGCAGCAGCGCCAGCCCGAAGCGCAGTGCGATGGCGCGCAGCGGCGGCACCGGGCGCCCCAGGGGCAGGCGCAGGCGTGCGTCACGTTCGGCCACGGTCCGAGTCTGCTGGATCACCGTCCGTCCGCCACCCAGCCCCCGCGCCCGCACCCATCGGTGTCACCACGTGGAGTGAGCCGTGGGTGTCCCGATCCGGTCGCCTGGACGACGTCCTGGGGACACCCACGGGTTCACTCAGGGGTCGTCGGCCGGCTGCGCCGTCCAACGGTGCAGCTCGGTGGCGACGTGGTGCTCGAGGGTGATCGTCGGGGCTGTTCAGCCGGGGACGAACGCGTCCTCGCCGGCCCGGACGGCGTGCTCCTGCCCGCGTGCCGGCACGGGGTTCCGACACCGGGCCCGAGGTGTCCACAGGACGGCGAAGGGCCCGCCCGGACATCCGGACGGGCCCTTCGGGCGTGCGAGTTCTCAGGCGGTCAGTTCCGCCGCGACGAGCTCGGCGATCTGCGCGGTGTTCAGCGCAGCGCCCTTGCGGAGGTTGTCGCCGCAGATGAACAGGTCGAGCGTGTTCGGGAAGTCCAGCGCCTGCCGGATGCGGCCCACGACGGTCGGGTCGCCGCCGACGGTGCCGGCCGGGGTCGGGAAGACGCCGTGGGCGAGGTCGTCCTGGACGTCGACGCTCGGCGCCGCCTCCAGGGCCGCGGTGGCCTCGGCCACCGTGATCGGCCGCGCGAACGTCGCGTGGACGGCGAGGGAGTGCGTGGTCTGCACCGGCACGCGCACGCAGGTCGCCGAGACCTTCAGGTCCGGGATCCCGAGGATCTTGCGGGACTCGTTGCGGACCTTCAGCTCCTCGCTGGTCCAGCCGTCGTCCTTCAGCGACCCCGCGACGGGGATGACGTTGAGCGCGAGGTGGGTCTGGAACGGGGAGTCGTCGCCGAGCTTCTCGCTGATGGCCCTGGCGGTGTCGCCGGCCTTCGAGCCCAGCGTGCGCTGACCCGCGATCACCTCGATCTCGTCGTACAGCCGGTCCACGCCGGGCTGACCCGCGCCGGAGGCGGCCTGGTAGCTGGCGACGACGAGTTCGGTGAGCTGCCACTCCTCGTGCAGCGCGCCGAGGGCGTCCATCATCGTCAGCGTCGTGCAGTTGGGGTTGGCGATGATCCCCTTGGGGCGGTTGCGCGCGGCGGTGCCGTTGACCTCCGGCACGACGAGGGGAACCTCGTCGTCCATGCGGAACGCGCCGGAGTTGTCGACGGCGACGGC
This sequence comes from Kineococcus deserti, assembly GCF_050871945.1. Lineage (NCBI taxonomy): Bacteria > Bacillati > Actinomycetota > Actinomycetes > Kineosporiales > Kineosporiaceae > Kineococcus > Kineococcus deserti. Next base: position 159,361 of record NZ_JBJLSI010000003.1, read on the forward strand.
GCCGCGCTCGGCGGCGATGGGCGCCCAGACCGCGGAGACCTCGTCGGGGACGTCGAACATCGCGACGTCGACGCCGTCGAAGACCTCGGGGGTGAGCTCCTGCACGACGACGTCCTCGCCGCGCACCTGCAGGACCTTGCCGGCCGAGCGGGCCGAGGCGACGAGGCGGATCTCGCCCCAGACGTCGGGACGCTCGGACAGGATGCCGAGCATCACGGTGCCGACGGCGCCGGTGGCGCCGACGACGGCCAGGGTGGGCTTGCGGGTTTCGCTCATCGTCCGGTTCCTCCGTAGACCACGGCTTCGGCTTCGGCGTCCAGACCGAACGCGGTGTGCACGGCGCGCACGGCGTCGTCGAGCTGGTCGGCGCGGGTGACGACGGAGACGCGGATCTCCGAGGTCGAGATCATCTCCATGTTGATGTTCTTGCTGCCCAGGGCGTCGAAGAACGTGGCCGAGACGCCCGGGTGCGAGCGCATCCCGACGCCGATGAGCGAGACCTTGCCGATCTGGTCGTCGTACTCCAGGCGCTCGAAGCCGATCGCGGCCTTGACCTTCTCCAGCGCGGCCGTCGCCGTGGCGCCCTCGGCCTTGGGGAGGGTGAAGGAGACGTCGGTGCGGCCCGAGGCCCCCACCGAGACGTTCTGCACGATCATGTCGATGTTGATCTCGGCCTGCGCGACGGCCTTGAAGATCGCGGCCGCGGTGCCCGGGTTGTCCGGGACCCCGACGACGGTGATCTTGGCTTCGCTGCGGTCGTGCGCGACGCCGGAGATGATCGGCTGTTCCACGGGTTCCTCCGAGGCGTTCTGACTCAGGTCGGCGGGGATGGGGGAGTCGGTGACCCAGGTCCCCTCGTGCGGGCTGAACGAGCTGCGGACGTGGATCGGCAGGTCGTAGTTCCGGGCGTACTCCACGCAGCGGAGCATGAGGATCTTGGCGCCGCAGGCCGCCATCTCCAGCATCTCCTCGCTGGCGATGCGGCTGATCTTGCGGGCGGACGGCACGATGCGCGGGTCGGCGGTGAACACGCCGTCGACGTCGGTGTAGATCTCGCAGACGTCGGCCTTCAGCGCCGCGGCCAGCGCGACGGCGGTGGTGTCCGATCCGCCGCGGCCCAGGGTGGTGATGTCCTTGGTGTCCTGGGACACGCCCTGGAAGCCGGCGACGATCGCGATCGCCCCCTCGTCCAGCGCCGAGCGGATGCGGCCGGGGGTGACGTCGATGATGCGCGCCTTGCCGTGCACGGAGTCGGTGATGACCCCGGCCTGGGAGCCGGTGAAGGAGCGCGCCTCCAGGCCCAGGTTCGAGATCGCCATGGCCAGCACGGCCATCGAGATCCGCTCGCCGGAGGTCAGCAGCATGTCCAGCTCGCGCGCGGGCGGCAGCGGGCTGACCTGCTCGGCGAGGTCGATGAGCTCGTCGGTGGTGTCGCCCATGGCCGAGACCACCACGACGACCTCGTGGCCGGCGCGCTTGGTCGCGGCGATGCGCTTCGCGACGCGCTTGATGCCGTCGGCATCAGCGACCGAGGAACCGCCGAACTTCTGCACCACGAGAGCCACGACGAGCGATTCTACGGAGTCCCGGCGGGTGCTCCGGGCCGTGCTCAACCGCGCGCGGGACGGCTGGGCAACGTGTCCAGTCTCAGGGGTGCAGAGCGTCGAACTCCGCGTCCGAGGCGGTCTCGGGGTCGACGTCCAGGCGCAGGTGGGCCAGCAGCGACTGCAGCACGCGCAGCGCCGCGGTGGCCCGCAGGCCCCACGAGGACAGGTAGGAGAACTGCCACCACCACAGGGCCTCGCTGATGTCGCCGCGCTCGTGGTGGCGCAGGCCGTGCTCGAGGTCGGCGGCCACGGAGGCGAGGTCGTCGGACAGGGCGCCGCGCACGAGCTTGGCGTTGGTCAGCGGGTCCACGACGTCGGCGTAGTCGTCCAGGCCGTCCAGGACGTTCGCCAGCCCCGCGCGGACGGGGTCGACGTCGGGGTCGGGCCCGGCGTCGGGTTCGTAGCGGCGGGCCGGCACGACGTCGTCGACCGCCCCGAGGCGGGCGCCGGTGACCAGCGCCTGGCTGACGGCCAGCAGCAGCACCGACAGCGCGGTGGAGTCCATCCGGCCGGTGGCGACCTCGGTCACCGTGGACAGGTAGGCGCGGGCCTCGGCGGCCGTCGTGGCGGCGAGCTCGGCGAGCTCGTCGCCGACCGGTTCCACGCTGCCCCGCCTCGTGCCGTCCTCATCCATCGAGGGACCTCCGTCCAGCGAACGCTCGTCCAAGGGTCACTTCGTCTGCGTACTCGAGGTCACCGCCCACGGGCAGGCCCGAGGCGAGCCGGGTGACCTTCAGGCCCATCGGTTTGAGCAGCCGGGCGAGGTAGGTGGCCGTGGCCTCGCCCTCCAGGTTCGGATCCGTCGCGATGATGGTCTCGGTGACCTGCCCGTCGGACAACCGGGACAGCAGTTCGCGCATCCGCAGGTCGTCGGGGCCGATGCCCTCCATGGGGCTGATCGCGCCGCCGAGGACGTGGTAGCGACCGCGGAACTCCCGGGTCCGCTCGATGGCGACGACGTCCTTGGACTCCTCCACCACGCAGATGACGCTGGGGTCCCGGCGCGGGTCGCGGCACACCCGGCACAGCTGCTCCTGGGCGACGTTCCCGCAGACCTCGCAGAACCGGACCCGGCTCTTGACCTCGGTGAGGACGTCGGCGAGGCGCTTCACGTCGGCCGCGTCGGCGGCCAGGAGGTGGAAGGCGATGCGCTGCGCGCTCTTCGGGCCCACGCCAGGCAGCCGTCCGAGCTCGTCGATCAGGTCCTGGACGACTCCTTCGTACACGCGACGAGCCTACGTGCCCGTCACGACACGGGCTGTCACGCGGGCGCTCACTCGTCGGTGGACAGGACCTTCCCGCCGAGGATCTGCTCGACCACGGCGATGCCGACGAGGGTGGAGTCCTCGGCGTCCTCGTCGTCGCGGCTGGGGGTGTCCTCAGCCAGCGACGGGGCAGGTGAGGGGGCCGCCGGTCCGGGTGGAGGCGGGGCGGTCACCACCCGGCGGCTGGGGCGGGACAACTGCTCCTCGCCCGGGTCGTCGATCGGTTCCTCGGGCGGCGGGACGTCGGCGTAGTAGTCGTTCCCGGCCGCCGCCGGGCGCGAGGGTGCGGACGGCGCCGGTGTGGACCGCGCGGCGGGGGCGTGGCCGACCGGGTCCTGACGCTGCACGGCCTGGCGGGCGGCCTGCTGCGGTGTCTGCTGCGGGGACGCCTGCTGCTGGGGTGCCTGCTGCGGTGCCGGGCCGGGTGCCGGGGCCTGGCGCTGCGGTTCGGCGGGCTGCTGGCGAGCGGGCGTGGACCATCCGCCGCGGGAGGGCCGCGACTGGTTGCCCCGGGCCGGGCCGGGATCGCCGCCGCCCGCGGCCTGGACCTTGGCCTCGATGCCGGTGACCTCGAACAGCGCCTCGGCCACGAACCCCGCGTCGTTGCCGCGGGCGAAGCGGGCGGCCAGCGCCGGCGTCTTGAACTGCAGGGTCAGCACGCCGCCGCGCACGTCCGCGACGGTGGCGTTCTCGGCGACCAGCGACCAGGTCAGGCGCTTGATCGTGAACAGCTTGCTCAGGACGTCGGTCCAGAGCCGGCGGACCGTCTCGGCGTCGCCGCCGGCCGTGGGTGCCGACGGCGGCGGGGCCACGGCCTGCACCGGCTGGACGGTGGGCACCTCGGGGGGCGCGGGACGGCCGCGGGGCGCCTCGGTGCCGGGCGTGCGGGCGGCCGGCCAGCCACCGGCCGCCGGTTCCGGGGCGGGGTCGGTGGGGGTGGGAGTCGGGGCGGGCTGCGGGGCGGGTTCGGGTGCCCGCTCCGGGGCGGCCTGCGCAGGGGCGGCGTGCGCCGGTGCTGCGACCGGGATCGGGGCTCCACCGGCACCCAGGCGGCGTTCGATGCGGTCCAGGCGCGTGCCCAGACCGCCGTCGGCGTCGGCGCCGGGCAGCAGCAGCCGCGCGCAGAGCAGTTCGAGCTGCAGCCGCGGCGAGGTGGCTCCCGTCATCTGCTCCAGCCCGGCCGCGACCACGTCGGCGGCACGGGACAGCTCGGCGCGGCCGAGGTGCGCAGCCTGGGCCTTGAGCCGTTCCAGGGCGTCCTCGGGGACGGCGAGCGCGTCGCCGGCCGACTCGCCGACGGCGGCGACGATGACGAGGTCGCGCAGCCGCTGGAGCAGGTCGTCGGCGAAGCGGCGCGGCTCCTGGCCGGTGTCGACGACGCGTTCGACGGCGCGGAAGACCGTCGCGCCGTCACCCGCGGCGATGGCCTCGACCACGTCGTCGAGCAGCGAGGCGTGGGTGTACCCGAGCAGCGCGACGGCGAGGTCGTAGGTGACGCCGTCGTCGCCGGCGCCGGCGATGAGCTGGTCGAGCACGGACAGGGTGTCGCGGACCGATCCGCCGCCGGCGCGCACGACCAGCGGCAGGACGCCCTTGCCGATGGCGACGCCCTCGCGTTCGGCCAGTTCACCGAGGTAGGTCGTCAGCTGGCCCGGCGGGACCAGCCGGAAGGGGTAGTGGTGGGTGCGCGAGCGGATGGTGGTGAGGACCTTGTCCGGCTCGGTCGTGGCGAAGACGAACTTCACGTGCGGCGGCGGTTCCTCGACGGTCTTGAGCAGCGCGTTGAAGCCCTGCGGGGAGACCATGTGCGCCTCGTCGAGGATGTAGACCTTGAAACGGTCGCGGGCCGGGGCGAAGGACACCCGTTCGCGCAGGTCGCGGGCGTCGTCGACGCCGTTGTGGCTGGCCGCGTCGATCTCGACGACGTCGATGCTGCCGGGCCCGCCGTTGGCCAGGTCCCGGCACGAGTCGCACTGCCCGCACGGTGTCGGCGTCGGCCCCTGCGCGCAGTTCAGGCAGCGGGCCAGGATGCGCGCGCTCGTCGTCTTGCCGCACCCGCGCGGTCCGGAGAACAGGTAGGCGTGCGTGACGCGCCCCTTGGCGAGTGCCTGCATGAGGGGGGCGGTGACGTGTTCCTGGCCGATGACCTCGGAGAAGGCCTCGGGCCGGTAGCGGCGGTACAGCGCGGTCGTCACGTGCCCGAGGCTAACCCGCCCCCCGGACACGAAGAACCGCACGGGAGAAGCGCTGTGGGCACGTGCGAGAGCCCCGGTGAGGCGACCGCCGGCGGTGACCGGCTACGACGGCGGAGCAGGAAGAGGGGCCGCTCGGGTGTGCGCTCGACGCGAACACCGTGGCCCCCTCGCCCTGCGAGCCAGGAGAAGAGGGACCCCCCGCACACCCGCCAGAGCCCACCTACCCTTGCTGCCTTCCGGCCCTGGGGGGGTTCAGCGGGATGACGCCGTACGAGGGGTCTGCCGCCACTGTACGAGACGCTCCGGGGTGGGTCCAACCGCGGCCCGCGCGGGGGGTCGTTCGTGCGGCGGGTCGGGGATCCGGTGGGGGTCCGGTCGGAAGCACTGGTCACGGCGCGCTACGCTGTTGGCACTGGAGGATTCGCCTAGTGGCCTATGGCGCACGCTTGGAAAGCGTGTTGGGTTAACGCCCTCAGGGGTTCAAATCCCCTATCCTCCGCCGTACGAGGCCCGCTCCCGGTCCACCGGGAGCGGGCCTTCGTCGTTCCTGGTCTCCCGTTCTCCCGGTGGACGGTCCGTCCGGCGCGCGTCCCCCTCAGCCACCCAGCCGGCGCCTAGACTCCTCGACCGTGATCTTCCAGGCCGTCGGCGAGGGACGCCCGTACCCGCAGCACGGGTGCGAGACGACGACGCAGTGGTCGGGCGTGCCGCCGCGGCAGGTCCGGCTGGCCGAGCTGACGACGACGAAGCGCACGCTGGACCTCGACGCCCTGCTGGCCGAGGACTCGACGTTCTACGGCGACCTGTTCGCGCACGTGGTGTCCTGGCGGGGCCGGTTGTACCTCGAGGACGGGTTGCACCGGGCGGTGCGGGCCGCGTTGCACCAGCGCCAGGTCCTGCACGCCCGGGTGCTCGTGCTGCCCGACTGAACACCGCACCGCAAGCGTCGTCGGGGATCGAGGGGGGAACGGTGGCAGGGCACGACGAGGACGACCTGCGGGACGGCCGGCTGCGCGAGGAGCGGCCGCACGACGGGGTGCTGCCGGAGGTCGACGAGATCGACGACGGCCTGGACGAGGAGTCGTTCCGCCGGCTCAGCGGCCGGCGCCACAGCCGGCTGGTCCGGCAGCGGATCGTCTTCGCGGTCGTGGTGGTCCTGGTGCTGGCGGTCGGCGGGGGTGCCTACCTGGTGTGGAGCGACCGCTGGCAGCCCGGCGGCGCGGCCACGCCGACGGCCGCGGCTCCCGCTCCCACGTGCACGCCGCAGGCGGTGGAGCTGCTGCCGCCCGCCGAGGTGTCCCTGACCGTGCTCAACGGCACCGACCGGCGCGGCCTGGCGGCCTCGGTGGCCGGGGAGCTGCGCAGTCGCGGGTTCGTCGTGACCGAGGTCGGCAACGCGCCCGCCGCGACCGGGCCGGTCACGGCCGTGGTGACCTTCCCCGCGGGGCAGCGCCAGCAGGCCACGACGCTGGGTGCGCGCTTCCCCGAGGTCCAGCTGGTCGAGGACCCGGCGGCGGCCGCGGTGTCGGTGAGCCTGGGTGACGGGTACCAGCAGCTGGTGGGCGAGGAGGCCGTCGTCGCGCCGGTGACCGAGCCGGTCTGCTGACGCCACGATGGCGCAACACTGACGCCATCGAACGTTGACGTGACGTCATCGGCGACGCCACCATGGCGTCATGGATCTCGTCCCCTACCTCGTGCGACTCCGCCAGGACCTGGCCACCGCGGCCGATCCCGGCTCCGAGGAGGCGGTGGCCGCCGCCGAGCGGCTCGCCGTCGTCCTCGAACCGTCGCTGCAGCTGCTGCTGCTCGACGTCCTCGTCGAAGCCGCCGGTGAGCTGACCGGCGGCCTGTCCCGCTCGGCCCAGCCGGCCAGCGGCGTCGAGGTGCGGCTGCGTGGTCGTGAGGTGGAGTTCGTCACGACCTTCGCCCCGGCCGCCGCTCCCACCTCGGCCCCCGACGGCTCCGCCGACGTCGCTCCTGACGCCACGCGCGACGTCCCCGAGGACGCCGGCACGGCCCGCCTCAGCCTGCGGGTGCCCGAACGCCTCAAGACGCGCATCGAGCTGGCCGCCGACGCCGAGGGGCAGTCGGTCAACGCCTGGCTCGTCCGCTCGATCGGCGACGTCCTGGACCGGCGCCGCGGACCGGGCGGCACCGGCCGTGCGGCCGGCCCGGCGTGGACCCAGCCGCCCACCCCGCCCCACAGCGGGGAGCGCCTGACGGGGTGGGCCCGGTGAGCGGGCAGGTCTTCGCCGCGACCGGGCCGGTGCGCGTCGTCGTCGACGTCTCGGGCGTCGACCTGTCCGTCCGGGCCACCGAGACCACGGACGTCTCGGTCGCCGTCGAACCGCACTCGTCGCGGGCCTCGGACGCCGACCTCGCCGAACGCACGAGCGTCGGGTTCTCCGACGACCGGCTCGTCCTGCGCTCCGAGCGCACGACCGCGTCCCGGCTGCGGAGCCTGTTCGGCACCGGGCCCCGCGTCGACGTCTACATCGTCGTGCCGACCGGCTCCTCGCTGGAGGTGCGCGGCTGGGGCGATGTGGCGGGCATCGGCGTCCTGGGCTCCGTCGACGTCGACACGGCCATGGGGGACGTCGACCTGGACGAGGTCGGCTCGCTGCGGGTGAAGGTCTCCGCCGGCGACGTCCGCGTCCGCGACCTCACCGGCCGCGGCGACCTGCGGACCTCGGCCGGGGCCATCCGCGTCGGGACCGCCCACGACGACGTCGGGGCGCGCACCTCGGCCGGTGACGTCGTCGTCGACCGCGGGTTCGGCTCGCTGCGGCTGTCCACCTCGGCCGGCGACGTCCGCGTCGGCGACGCCTCGACGTCGGTCACCGCGCGCACCTCGGCCGGCGACATCCGGCTGGACCGGGTGCGGTCGGGGGCCGTCGACGCCGAGTCCACCTACGGACAGCTGACCATCGGGGTGCCGGAGGGAACGGCGGCCTGGCTCGACGTCCAGGCCCGGCACGGCGTCGTGCGCAGCGACCTGGTCGCCAGCGACGGCCCGGGCGATGCCGCCGCGACCGTGGAGGTCCGCGCCGTCGCCGGCTACGGCGACGTCGTCCTGCACCGCGTCTGACCACTCCAGCAGCACCACCCCAGCAGCACCAACCCAGCGAGAGGGAGGGAAGCGATGGGCACCACCGAACCGGCAGTCCTCGTCCGCGGCCTGTGCAAGTTCTTCGAGGGCGCCCGGGGCGGCCCCCCGCACCGCGTCCTGACCGGCGTCGACCTGACCGTGGCGGCGGGCACCGTGCTGGCCCTGCTCGGACCGAACGGGGCCGGCAAGACGACCGTCGTGAACGTCCTGACGACGCTGCTGCGGCCGGACGCCGGCGAGGTCCGGGTGGCCGGCCACGACGTGCGGCGCGACCCCGACCGGGTCCGGGCGGCCGTCGGCCTCACCGGCCAGTTCGCGGCCGTGGACGACCTGCTGACGGGGGAGGAGAACCTGCGGCTGATGGCGCGGCTGCACCAGCTCTCCCGCGCCCAGGTCCGCGCCCGCACCGACGAACTGCTCCAACGGTTCGGCCTCACCGACGTCGCCCGCCGCCGGGCCAGGACGTACTCCGGGGGCACGCGCCGCCGGCTCGACCTGGCCATGGGGCTGGTCGGCCGCCCGCAGGTCGTCGTCCTGGACGAACCCACGACCGGGCTGGACCCGCGCAGCAGGCGCGAGGTGTGGGAACTCGTGCGGGAACTGGTCGTCGACGGTTCCACGCTGGTGCTGACGACGCAGTACCTCGACGAGGCCGACCGCCTCGCCGACCGGATCGCGCTGCTCGACGGCGGCGTCGTCGTGGCCGAGGGCACCTCCAGCGACCTGAAGGCCCGCGTTCCCGGTGGACGCATCACGCTGCGCTTCCCCGACCGCGGAACCCTGGACCGCGCCGGAACGGTCGTGCCCGTCCTGGAGGTCCGTCCCGACGCGCTCAGCTGCGACGTGGCCGGTTCCGGGGACGGGCACACGGTGCGGAACCTGTTGCAACGGCTGGACTCCGCCGGCATCGCCGTCGAGCAGGTCGCGACCCGCGGGCCCGACCTCGACGACGTCTTCCTCGCCCTGACCGGTTCCACCCCCCGCGCCCAGGAGGCCCTGCGATGACCACCAGCCCGGACGTCACGGTGCGCGGCCCGCTCGCCCGGCCGCTGCACGACGCCGCCGTCCTGCTCGACCGCCAGCTGCGCCACGTCGTGCGCTACCCCGAGCTGAGCGTGCTCGTCATGGGCGTACCGGTCGTCCTGCTGCTGCTGTTCGTGCTGGTCTTCGGCGGGAGCCTGGCCACGGGCATCGCCCCCGGCGGGGACCGCGGTGACTACGCGGCGTTCGTCACCCCCGGGATGATGGCCATCGCGGCGATCACGATCGCCCAGGGCACCTCGACCGAGGTGGCGATGGACGCCTCCGGCGGAGTGCTCGCCCGGCTGCGCACGCTGTCCGTCCGCCCGGGCTCGGTGCTGGCCGGGCACGCCCTGGGAGCGACGCTGCAGATGCTCGTCGCCATGACGCTCATCGTGCTGGTCGCCGTCGCGCTGGGGTTCCGGCCCGGCGCCGGCCCGCTGGGCTGGCTGGGAGTGCTCGCGCTCACGACCGCGCTGTCGCTGGCGGTGGCCTGGCTGGCGGTGGCCGCGGGCCTGGCGGCCCGCTCGGTGGAGGTGGCCAGCAACTACGCGCTGCCCCTGATGCTGCTGCCGTTCCTGGGCAGCGGTTTCGTGCCGGTGGACTCGCTGCCCGGATGGCTGGAGTGGTTCGCCCGCCACCAGCCGCTGACTCCGGTGGTGGACGTGCTGCGGAACCTGCTGGCCGGGACACCGGCCGACCGCGGCTCGGTCCTGCTGGCCACGGGCTGGTGCCTCGTGCTCGTCGCGGTGGGGATCTGGTCGGCCGGCCGGTTGTTCACGCGGCCGCGCAGCGCACCGCACTGAGGCGCGGAACGACGAAGGGCCCCCGATCGCTCGGGGGCCCTTCGGCCGTGACAGCGGTGACGGTGGGATTTGAACCCACGGAGGAGTTGCCCCCTCACACGCTTTCGAGGCGTGCTCCTTAGGCCGCTCGGACACATCACCTTGGTGCTGCACGTCAACCTTACACGGCTCAGCCGGTGCTCCCGTCACCTCGCCGGAGCGCGAAGAAGTCGTCGAGCAGCGAGCGGCACTCCACCTCGCCGACCCCGCCGGCCACCTCGACGACGTGGTTCAGGCGCGGGTCGCGCACGACGTCCCGCAACGAACCGGCCGCGCCGAAGCGGGGGTCCCAGGCACCGAACACCAGCCGCTCCACCCGGGACAGGACCGTCGCACCCGCGCACATGACGCACGGTTCGAGGGTCACCACGAGGGTGCAGCCGGACAGCCGCCACTCCCCGCGGTTGCGCGCCGCGGCCCGCAGCGCGAGGACCTCGGCGTGCGCCGTCGGGTCGGCGGCCGCCTCCCGCTCGTTGCGGCCGCGCCCCAGCACGGCTCCGTCGGCGTCCACCACGACCGCGCCGACGGGCACGTCACCGGTCGCCAGGCACGCCCGCGCCTCCTGCAGCGCCGCCGACATCCACGCCGACCACGGCGGCGGGACGGCGAGTCCGCTCAGCGCAGCGATTCCAGGACGTCGGCGAAGCCGAGGAGCTCACCGATCTCCACGGTCGCCGCCGACGGGTCCGCCCCGGAGGTGGCCAGGCGCAGCAGCACCGGGGCGGGGCAGCCGAGGTCGGCCAGCAGTTCGGGGTCCCCGGCCCAGACGTCCTCGGCCACGACGGGGTCGGGGCGCGTCGTCGCCGGCTCCTCGTCCTCGTCCTCCTCGTCCTGCTCGTCCGTCCCGTCCTCGGTGGGGGCGAGGTCGGTGGCGGGCGGGAGTTCGGCGAACAACGGCGCGTAGGAGCTGTCGGCGGCTGCGACGGCGTCGGAGACGAACACCTTCACGTCGTCGCTGTCGGTCCGCACGAGCGCGAACCACTCGTCCTCGCGTTCGAGGACCGCCAGGACCGGGGCCCCGTCGTCGTCGACGGCGGCCCGCAGGACGTCGCCGAGTTCGTCGGGGGAACCCGCTTCCAGGTCGATGTCCACGGACCGCCAGTCGCGGTCGTCGCCGGAACCTTCGGGGGAGAGCACCGCGGTGAAGTACGCCACGCACCCATCGTGGCAGGGTGCGGACGGGAACGGCCACCAGTGTCGCCGTGGGGGCGGCGGGCAGCCGCCGTGGGCGCGGTGCCGGGGACGCCGCGGACCCCGTACTTTTGAGTCTCATGCGCCTGTCCGTCATCGAACACCCCCTCGTCGCCCACAAGCTGACCGCCCTGCGGGATCGCGGAACCGATTCCCCGACGTTCCGGCGGCTGGCCGACGAACTCGTGACCCTGCTCGCCTACGAGGCGACCCGCGACGTCGCGGTCGAACCCCACCCCATCTCCACGCCGGTCGGCCCGACGACGGGTGTGCGGCTGCGTTCACCCAAACCGATCGTGGTGCCCATCCTGCGCGCCGGGCTCGGGATGCTCGACGGCATGGTGCGGTTGCTGCCCACCGCCGAGGTCGGCTTCCTCGGGATGCTGCGCGACGAGTCGACCCTGGAGGCGAAGACCTACGCGAACCGGTTGCCGGACGACCTCACGGGCCGGCACTGCTTCGTGCTGGACCCGATGCTGGCGACCGGCGGAACCCTGGTCGCCTCCATCACCTACCTGCTCGAGCGCGGTGCGCGCGACGTGACGGCGCTGTGCCTGCTGGCCGCCCCGGAGGGCCTGGAGGTCGTGCGGCAGGCCTTCGACGACCACGCCTCGGTGACCGTGGTGACCGCCGCCGTGGACGAGCGGCTGGACGAGAACGGCTACATCGTTCCCGGCCTCGGCGACGCCGGCGACCGTTTGTACGGGGTCGTCTGAAGGCTCTGCCCGGGGTCGTCCCAGGCGCGTCGGGGCGGTCCCGGGCCGACACGGGACCTCCCCGCCCCCCGACGCTGCCCGTTGCGCCGGATTTCCGGCAGGATGTCGCCCGTCCCGCGCATTTTGGTTCACAGTCTGTGATGACGACGGGCGTTCGGGGGAACGCCGGAAAGGAGCCGGCCCGTGAAGTGGCGCCGAGTTCTGTGGTGGGTCCTGGTGGTCTTCGCGCTCTACGCCGTCTACCGCGCTCCGGACCAGGCGGCGGGCTTCGTGCGCGCCGTCGGTGAGTCGCTGGGCACGATCGTGGCGAGCATCGCCGACTTCTTCGACGGGTTGCTGAACTGACCCCCAGCGGCCCCCACGGGCGACCGGACCCCGACGGCGAGGCCCGGGAGCTCGTGATGTTCTCCGGGAGCCGGTTGCGCAAGAACGGGCAGGACGGCACCTGGGAGGTCGTCGAACCCGCCGAGGAGGAAGAGCTCCCCGACCCGTTGCCCGGCCCGCTGGACGTCGAGGAGCGCGAGGAGCTGGTGGAGGTCCTCGACGCCGGCCTGGAGGCCGACCCGTTGTGGGAGCAGCCGCCCGCGCGGGTCGAGCGGTACGTCCTCGGCTCCGAGAAGCGGCTGGTGTGCCTGCGGCGGCACCTGGTCGTGCTGGCCGAACCCGTCCTGAGCTGCGTCGTCGGCCTCGGACTGGTGCTGTGGCTCGTGCCGCGCGTCGGGGACGTGCCCCACCTGCCCAACGCCCTGTTCCTCGGCTGGCTGTTCCTGCTCGGCCGGGCCGTCTGGAAGTGGCTGCAGTGGCGCGGTGACTGGTTCATCGCCACGGACAAGCGGCTGTTGCTGACGTACGGCGTCGTGAAGCGCCGGGTGGCGATGATGCCGCTGTCGAAGGTGACCGACATGAGTTACAGCCGCTCGTTGCCCGGGCGCTTCCTCGGGTACGGCGAGCTGGTCATGGAATCGGCCGGTCAGGACCAGGCGCTCAGCGACGTCGACCGGTTGCCGATGCCGGACCAGGTCTACGTGCGCATCTGCGAGCAGCTGTTCGGTCAGGTGGGGGCGGTCGACGCCTCACGCCGGATGGGAGCCAGGATGCGCCGGATGGCGCGCAGAGCGCTGCCGCCCCGGTTCCGCTGAGGGGAAGTGGCCGACCGGAACACTCCGGCCCGAACGGCAGCAGGGGGCGAGGTCGTGAAGACCCCGCCCCCTGCTGCGTCCAGCGACTGCGTCAGCTCACTGAGCGGCGCGGAACTGGTCGATGATCGTGGAGGAGATCGGGCCGCGCGGGGCGACGGCGATCCCGTTGGCGGCGGCCCACTCGCGCACGGCGCGAGCGTCCACGGCGGCGCTGGAGGGAGCGGACTTCTTCGCAGCCTTCTTCGCGGTCTTCTTGGCCGGAGCGGCGGCGGGCGCCGGGGCCTCGGCCGGAGCGGCGGTTTCCTCGACCGGAGCCGGAGCGGCGGCGGTCTTCTTGGAAGCGGCCTTCTTCGCGGTGGCCTTCTTGGCCGGAGCGGCCTTCTTCGCCGGGGCGGCGGCCGGAGCGGAAGCGGCCGGGGTGCCGGCGAGGGCGGCCGGGAGGTCCTCCCACGTCACGGACGTGGCGGCCCGAGCGGTCGCAGGGTTCCAGGAGACACCGTTCGCGTTCACCGTGAAGGTGCCGATCTTGCGACCGTTGCGCTTGACGGGGATCTCGAGGTCGACGGCACCGACGGGCAGTTCGGTGGCCACCTTCAGTGCAACGTCGTGACTTGCCATGCTGGGCTCCCAGGGAAGTGGCTGGACAATACTGCAGCAATGAAACCACAGTTCTGTCGGAGTTCGCGCATCGAAGGGCGGATTCTCCGGGAAGTTCCCCTGTTCACCGGACAACACCGCCCGGAGTTGTCGCAGGGGAGTCCGTTGCCGGGTTAGTGGCGGGAGTTGGGTGCGGGAGTTGAGCCGGCCCGGTGGCGCCGGTGGGTTGCCGGGTTCCCGCAGTTCGCGCGCGTTCTCAGCACCCGTCGGGCAGGAAGTCGGGGTGGGAACAGGAACACCGGAACGGGGGCGGGACGAACGCGGGAACCGGGGGAACACCGGCTGCGGAAGTGCGGTCCGGAAGGCGCCGGACAACGCTCGCGAAGTCGCCGGGGAAGGATCCGCGGAAGGGCGGCCGGAACACCGGCGGCAACCGTCCGGGAACGCCCGGGCAGGAGAGCGGTGAACTCCGCCGCGCAGAACCGGCACTCGGTCCGGATGGGTCGGCCGTCCCCACGGCGCCGGCGACGCCACGCAGGAGGGGGCCGGGCCGGGAGCGCCCCGCGGACCGGGAGGGGCGGGGGCTGTCGAGCCGCACCGGGCCCGGACGTGCGAAAGGGCCCCGGAGGGCCCTTCGCGGTGGTGCGGTGCGCCCGAAGGGATTCGAACCCCTAACCTTCTGATCCGTAGTCAGATGCTCTATCCGTTGAGCTACGGGCGCCGGCGGCGCGCTCGGCGCGCCGTCTGGGACTACTGTAGCGGGCTTCTGGCCCGCTCACCAATCGGCTGCAGCGCAACGCTTCTGAGGGTCCTGGCCGTCGGACGCGGAGCGGCTGGGGAACGACGAAGGGCCCCGGTCGCGGTGTGCGACCGGGGCCCTTCGGCCCGGCGGAGGTGGCGGGATTTGAACCCGCGAGGGGGTTGTAGCCCCCAACCCGCTTAGCAGGCGGGCGCCATAGACCGGACTAGGCGACACCTCCAACGCACTGCAGGTTAGCAGCCCGTGACGTGACAGCATCACCGTCGATGACCGACAACGCGCACGAGTCCGGGCCGTCCTCGTCCTCGGGTGGGCCGCCGGCCGCTGCCGGCGTTCCGCCCGGCAGTCGTCCGCAGGCCGCTGACCAGCCAGGACGCTCCCGGCGCCCCTCCCGGCGCACCGTCGTCGCCGGCTCGGCGGTCGTCCTGGCGGGCGCGGGCGCGGGGGTCTGGTGGTCCGCGTCGCGCGAGGACCCCGCCGACGGCGTCCGGGCCGCCGCCGACGACCTTGCGGCGGCGTGGTCGCAGGGCCGCCTCGGTGAGCTGGACCTCGTCGCGGGCTCGGGGCAGCTGCCCGCGGACGTCCCCGCCGAGTACGCCCGGCTGACCGGCGGACTGGCCGACCCGCCGCCGGCCGTCACGGTCGCCGGCCTGGACACCTCCGCCGCCGGGGACGGCGCGGCCACCGCGACGCTCGACGTCGTCTTCGACCTCGCCGCCGGGCACGGTGGACCGGAGGGCAGCACGTTCGCCTACACGACGACCGCGCGGTTCCGGCGCACCGAGGGCGCGGAGGGCGAGCGCGTCTGGCGGGCGGTCTGGGAGCCGGCGCTGGTCCACCCCGCCCTCGCCTCGGGGGCGACGTTCGTCCTGGACCGGGAACTCCCCACCCGCGCCGACGTCCTGGGCCGCGACGGCACCCCCGTCGTCACCGCGACCCCGGTCGTGCGGGTGGGGGTGCAGCCGTCGCGCACCACCGACCCGGTGGCCACGGCCAACGCGCTCGGGGCCGCGCTGGGGATCGACGCGGCGGCGTTGGCGACCCGCATCTCCCAAGCCTCGCCCGACGCCTTCGTCGACGTGATCACGTTGCGGCGCAGCGACTACGAAGCCCAGCGTGGTGTCCTGCAACCCGTTCCGGGGGCGGTGTTCGCCGAGGCCACGCTGCCGCTGGCGCTCACCCGGGGTTTCGCCCGGGCGCTGCTGGGAACCGTCGGTGAGGCCACCGCCGAGATCGTCGAGCAGTCCGGCGGCCGGTACGCCGCAGGTGACCTGGCGGGGTTGTCCGGGATCCAGCGCACCTACGACGAGCGCCTCGCCGGTCGCGCCGGGACCGTCGTGCGGGCCGAGGGCGGCAGCGACGCGCTCTCGACCGAACTCGCCCGGTTCGACGCCCAGCCGGGACAGGCGGTGCGCACCGGTCTCGACGTCGCCGTCCAGCAGGCCGCCGACGACACCCTCGCCACCAGCCCCGCCCCCGCCGCGCTCGTGGCCGTCGACGTGGCGACCGGCGAGGTCGTCGCGGCCGCGAACTTCCCCGTCGACGGCGGGGACCGCGCGCTGACCGGGCGGTTCCCGCCGGGTTCGACGTTCAAGGTCGTCACCACCCTCGCCCTGCTGACCGGCGGCCTCGACCCGGCCGAAACGGTTCCGTGCCCCCCGACGTACACCGTGGAGGGGCGGTCGTTCTCGAACTTCGAGGACGAGGCCTTCGGGGACGTGCCCTTCCGCACCGACTTCGCGCGCTCGTGCAACACCGCCTTCGCCGGCCTGAGCCCCCGGCTCGCCGACGACGACCTGCCCCGCGCGGCGGCCGAACTCGGGGTCGGTGCCGAGTGGGCGCCGGGGGTGGACGCGTTCGCCGGGTCCGTCCCCGTCGCCGAGTCCGCCGTCGACCTCGCGGCGGCGAGCTTCGGTCAGGGCCGCACGCTCACCTCGCCGCTGGCGATGGCCGTCGCGGCGGCCTCGGTCGCCGCGGGCGAACTGCGGCGGCCGACGGTCGTCCTCGATCCGGCGCCGGCCGCCCCGTCCGCGCCGGCCACGAGCGCCGACCCCGCCCTGCTGGCCACCGTGGGTGGGCTCATGCGCGACGTCGTCACGTCCGGGACGGCGACCGTCCTGGCGGGTGTGCCCGGCGAGCCCGTGCACGCCAAGACCGGCACCGCCGAGTACGGCACCGCCGTCCCGCCCGCCACGCACGCCTGGACCATCGGCTACCAGGCGGGGCTGGCCTTCGCCGTCTTCGTCACCGACGGGGTGAGCGGAGGGTCCGTCGCGGCTCCGCTGGCCGCCGGCTTCCTCGGCCGGCTGGCCGCCGCCGGGGGGTACTCCGGCGGTTCCTGAGCCGCCCCTGTGCGGGTTCCGTGCAGAGTGCTGTCGCCCCCGCCGGGGTTCCGCACGAAATCTCCGCTCGGATTCCCCGAAGGAATTGCCAAGGTGCCCCGCCAGGGGTGAGGATGCAGCAGTACGCCCTGTGGGCTACATGCGGGCCCGGCTCATCCCCCCCGAGCCGGACCGTGGACGGCCCCCGCTCCCCCCCAGCGGGGGCCGTCGTCCATCTTCCGGGGGATCTCCCCGCACCGGCGTTGCTCCGCGAGTCCTTCCCGTGGTGTGCCGGGCGGCTCCTCCACAGCCTCTCCGCAGCCCCCTCCGCTGCTCCGGGCCCGAGGTCGCCGCGGTGTCCACAGGGGCGCCCGGGGTCCTCTCGTCCACAGGTGGGCGTCCGTCAGCGGCGGCGAGCTCGTCGGTGACCTCACGGTGGTTCCCCCGACCACCGTGAGGAGCAGCCCGTGCCCGTCCGCCACCAGACCCGGCCCAGACGCCCCCGACGCCTGATCCCCCTGGCCCCCACGACCTCCGGGTCCGGCCCCGCAGGTGCGAACGCCCCCGGCACCGTGCTGCTGCTCACCGACGACGAGGAGCTCGCCGCCGCTGTGGCCAGACTGGCCGCCGCAGCTGGGTGCGTCCTGCAGCGCGGCTGTGCGCCCGGGCAGGAACCGCGCCACCGGCTCGTCCTGGCCGGTGTCGACGCCGGCACCGAGGAGGTCCAGGCGGTCCGCGGTGCCGCGGTGACCGTCGTGGTCGTCGGCTGTGCCCCGACCCCCGCCGACTGGTGGCAGCAGGCGGCCGCGCTGGACCCCGACCACGCCGTGCTGCTGCCCGAGGCGCAGGACTGGCTGCTGGAGCGGCTGTCCGACGTCGCCGACGGCTCCGGTGCGCCGGGGCACGGCCCCGTCCTGGCCGTCGTCGGCGGCACCGGCGGGGCGGGGGCCAGCGTGCTGGCCTGCGGGATCGCCCGGGCCATGGCCGACACCACCGGCGGGTGCCTGCTCGTCGACGCCGACCCGCGCTCGGGTGGTCTGGACCTCCTCGTCGGCGGTGACGCCCTCCCCGGGCTGCGGTGGGCCGACCTGGCGGGCGTCGAGGGACGCCTGAGCCCGCAGGTCCTGCGCTCCAGCGTGGCGCTGGGCGGTGGCCTGCACGTCCTGGCCACCGACCGCCGCGGCGGCCACGGACCGGCCCCCGACCAGCTGTGGACCGTCCTGGACGCCGCCCGCCGCACCTTCCCCGCCACCGTCCTGGACCTGCCGCGGGGGAGCCTGCGCGACCTGGGCCCGGTGCTCGGAGCTTGCGACGAGGTCCTCGTCGTCACCCCCGGGACCACCCGCGGGGCCGCCGCCGCCTGCGTCGTCGTCGACGAGGTCCGCGCGGTCAGTCCCGCGGACGTGCGCCTCGTCGTCCGCGACGTCGGCGCCGGACCCGACCCGGAGGACGTGGCCCTCGCGGCCGGGGCGCCGCTGGCCGGGCTCGTACGGCCCGACCGCGACCTCGACGTCACGCTGGAGCTGGGCGAGGGGGTCCCCGGCGGCCGGCGCAGCAGCCTGCGGGTGTTCGCCATGGCGTGCGCGCGGGACTGGGCGGTCCCGTCGTGAGGCTGGCCGAGGACGAGTTCGCCGCCGTCGTCGAGCAGGTCCGGGACCGGATCTGGCGCAACGGTTCCCCCGCCGACCCCGCGGCCGTGGCCGCGGCCGCCCGGGCCGAGGGGGTCGTGCTCGGGGCCGCCGACCTGGTCCGGCTCCTGGACGGGGTCCGCGCCGCGACGGCCGGCGCGGGACGGCTGCAACCCCTGCTGGAGGCCGAGGGCACCACCGACGTGCTCGTCAACGGGGGCGGTGGGGTCTGGGTCGACGACGGTTCCGGGCTGCGGCCCGCCGCGCTCGTCCTGTCCGGGGAGGCGGAGGTGCGTGCCCTCGCGGTCCGGCTGGCCGCGGGGGCGGGACGTCGCCTCGACGAGGCCAGCCCCTTCGTCGACGCGCGGCTGCCCGACGGGACGCGGATGCACGCCGTGCTGCCCCCGCTGGCTCCCGACGGCACCCACCTGAGCCTGCGCGTCCCCGCCGTCCGCCGCTTCGGGTTGCCGGACCTGCTCGCGGCCGGCGCGGTGCCCGCGGCGTGGGAACCGGTGCTGCGCGCCGTCGTGGAGCGCCGGCTGTCCTTCCTCGTCAGCGGCGGCACCGGCAGCGGCAAGACGACCCTGCTGCAGGCCCTGCTGGGGCTGGCCGCCCCGGGGGAGCGGCTGGTGCTGGTCGAGGACTCCGGGGAGCTGCGGCCCGACCATCCGCACGTGGTGCGGCTCGAGGCCCGGCACGGCAACGTCGAGGGCCGTGGCGGGGTCGGCCTCGACGCCCTGGTCCGGCAGGCCCTGCGGATGCGACCGGACCGCCTGGTGGTCGGGGAGTGCCGGGGCGTGGAGGTCCGGGACCTGCTGGCGGCGCTGAACACCGGCCACGCCGGCGCCGGCACGGTGCACGCCAACACCGCCTCCGACGTCCCGACCCGGCTGCACGCGCTGGCCGCGACGGCCGGGCTGGCCCCCTCCGCGGTGGACGCCCAGCTGCTCGCCGGCGTCGACGTCGTCCTGCACGTCGCCCGCTCCCGCGCGGGGCGCGGAGTGGTCGAGATCGCCGTGGTGGCGCCCGAAGGTGGTGCGGCCCGTGTCGTGCCCGCCCTCGTGCGCTCGCCGGACGGCCGGCTGGGCACGGGCCCCGGCCTGGACCGGTTGCGCCGGCGGCTCGGCACCCCGGTGCCTTCCGGAGTGCCCCGGTGAACGCCGCCGACGGGTTGGTGGTCGGTGGGTTGCTGCTGGCCGCGGCCGCCGTGCGGCCCCTGCCCGGCCGCGCTGCCGGCAGGGGGCGGCGGATGCCGGCCCGCCGGCGCTCCCGGCTGCCACGGCCCTCCCGCGGCGTTCCGCACGAGGCGGCGGAGGCGGTGGCCGGCGCCCGGGTCGCCGAGCGGGCGGCGGCCCTGCTGCGCGCCGGTGTGCCACCCGTCCTGGCGTGGGACCACGCCCGGGACGGGCGGGAGGCGCCGCCCGCGGTGCGGGCCGTCTGGCGGCTGGTCACGGTGACCGGGGCGCCGGCCGCGCAGGCCCTCGAGGCCTGCGCGGAGGGGGTGCGGGCCGACGCCGCCGCCCGCGCCGCCGTGCGCACGGCCCTGGCCGGGGCACGGGTCAGCGCCCGCACGGTGTCGGCCCTGCCGCTGCTGGGGCTGGTGCTGGGCGCCGCGCTGGGCGCCCCGCCCTGGGAGGCGCTGGGCGGTTCGGTGCCCGCCCGCCTCAGCGCCGTGGTGGGCACGGCCCTGCTGCTGGCCGGCCGGTGGTGGAGCGAGCGGCTGGTCCGGGCCGCCGCACGGGCCGCGACGTGAACCCCGACGGCCCGGCCGGTCCGCTCCTGGTGGCGGCCCTGCTGGCGGCGGCCGTGCTGGCCGCCACGCGCCGCGGTGGCGACCCTCGCGCGGACGGTCCCCGATCGCCCCGCAGCGTCGTGCGCCGGTACGCCCGGGCGGTGCGGCGCCGGGACCGGACGGGAGCCTCACCGCCCGACGTCGCCCTCGTCTGCGACCTCGTCGCCGCCGCGGTCGGTGCCGGGCTGCCCCCCGGGCGGGCGCTGGAGGCCGCGCTCGACGCGCTGGCCGGCGAGGGGTACGCCGAGGACGCCGCGCTGCGCCGGGCCGCGGCGCGGTTGTCCTGGGGCGGGGACCCGGCCGAGGCCGCACAGGCCCTGGCCGACGGGTCGGCGCCGTGGGCCGACCTCGCCGAACCCCTCCTGCTGTCGGCGCGGACGGGAGCTCCGGCGGCCACGCTGCTGACGTCGGCGGCCGCGTCCGTGCGGGCGCGGCGCCGGTGGTCGGCCGAGGCCGCCGCCGCCCGGTTGTCGGCCTCGCTCGTCCTGCCGTTGGGGTTGTGCACCCTGCCGGCGTTCCTGCTGCTGGGCGTCGTCCCGGTGGTGCTGTCGCTGGCGGCCGAGGTGTTCGGGTGACGCCGCGGGATCCACAACCCGGGGGCCGGGGGTTTCGTCCACAGCCTGCCGGAGGGTTTCCGGCGGGGACGTCGCCGGACGGGAAAGGTGTTGCGGACCGGGGCATCCCGGTCCGTGGAGGAGTTCCGCGGAGTTCACGCAGAGGAGGAAGCGGTGGACCAGGTGGAGAACCGGGTGGGGCAGTGCGAGGAGGAACCGGCGCGCGATGCCGGGATGGCGACGGCGGAGTACGCGATGGCCACCCTGGCCGCCTGCGGTTTCGCCGGTCTGCTCATCGCGATCCTGCGCAGCAACGAGGTCCGGGGACTGCTCCTCGGCATCGTGCGGCAGGCGTTGTCGCTGGGGTGAACCGGTCGGGTCCGGACGCCGGTTCGGTCACGTCCGAGTTCGCCCTCGCCCTGCCGGCCGTGGTCCTGCTGCTGGCCCTGGGCCTCGGCGCGGTGCGGGTGGCCGTGACCCAGGTGCAGTGCGTCGACGCGGCCCGGGCCGCCGCCCGGGCCGCCGCTCGCGGGGAGACGCCCGAGGTGGTGCGGGCCGTCGCCCACGCCGCCGGTCCCGACGGCGCCGAGGTGTCCGTCGAGGTGTCGGCGACGGTCGTGACCGTCGAGGTCAGCCTGCAGCAGCGGCTCGCCGGTCCGGTCGGTGGCGCCGTCGTGGCCCGCGGCTCGGCCACGGCGGCGGTGGAGTCGTGAGGGACGAGGGCAGCGGCAGCGTCCTGGCCGTCGGCCTGTGCGCGGTCCTGCTGTCGGGGGTCGTGCTCGGTCTCGGGGTGGGGTCGGCCGTGGTCGCCCGGCACCGCGCCGAGGCCGCGGCCGACCTGGCGGCGCTGGCGGCGGCGGACGTCGTCCTGGGGCGCGCGGACGGCGATCCGTGCACCCGGGCGCGGGTCGTGCTCGCCGCCCACGGGGCGGGCGCGCAGGGGTGCGCGGTGGCGGCCGACGGGTCGGTGACCGTCACCGCGACGGTGCGTGCCGGGGTCCTGGGCACGGCCCGGGCCTCGGCGCGCGCCGGTCAGGCGGCTCCTCAGGCCACGGAGGAGTCCAGGGAGGGGGAGGCGTGAACCGCGGCCACCAGCACGTCCAGCAGCGCCAGCGCGCCGGCCTTGTCCAGGGGTTCGTTGCCGTTGCCGCACTTGGGCGACTGCACGCACGCGGGGCAGCCGTCCTCGCACCGGCAGGCGCGCACGGCGTCGCGGGTCGCGGCCAGCCACCGGCCGAACCGGGCGTGGCCGCGGTCGGCGAAACCGGCGCCGCCCGGCACGGCGTCGTGCACGAACACCGTGGGGGCCCCGGTGTCGGCGTGCAGCGCCGTGGACAACCCCCCGAGGTCCCAGCGGTCGCAGGTGGCCAGCAGCGGCAGCATTCCGATCGAGGCGTGCTCGGCGGCGTGCAGCGCGCCGGGCAGCCTCGTCACGTCCCCGAGCACCCCCTCGGCGACGTCGACGTCGAGGGTCCACCAGACGGCCCGGGTGCGCAGCCGCCGCTCGGGCAGTTCCAGCGGCTGTTCGCCCAGGACGGTACCGGTGCCCACGCGGCGGCGCAGGAAACCCGTCACCCGGCTGGTCACCTCGACCACACCCGAGCACACCCGCACCGGCCCGGCGGTGCGGGTGGCGTCGACGAGGAGGATCCGCACGTCGGAGGAGGACCGGGCGTGGGTCGTGAAACCCGGGTCGGGTTCGGGGTGGACGACGGCGAGGCCGTCGGAGTGGTCGAGGAGGTCGACGACGTAGGTCCGGCCCTGGTGCACGTGCACGGCGCCCTCGTGCACCTGGGAATCGGCCGAACTCGCCTCGACGGTGCCCAGCACCCGGCCGGTCCCGTCCTCCACGATCCGGACGCTGCCCCCGGCGCCCCGCAGGTCGGTGAGGTCGACGGCGCGGTCCCGGCGCGTCCAGTACCAGCCGTTCGCCCTGCGCCGCAGCACGTTCCGCCGCACGAGCAGTTCGACCACGTCGGCCGCGACGGGGCCGAACAGTTCCAGGTCGCCCTCGGTCAGCGGCAGCTCCTGGGCGGCCGCGGCCAGGTGCGGGGCCAGCACGTACGCGTTGTCCGGATCCAGCACGGTCGCCTCGACCCCGGCACCGAACAGCGCCTCGGGATGGTGCGTGAGGTAGGTGTCCAGCGGATCGTCGCGCGAGACGAAGACGCCCAGCGCGGGGTTCCCGCGCCGGCCGGCCCGGCCGACCTGCTGCCAGAACGAGGCCCGGGTGCCCGGCCAGCCGGCCACCAGCACGGCGTCCAGGCCGGCGATGTCGACGCCGAGTTCGAGCGCGTTCGTCGTGGCCATCCCCACGACGCGGCCCGTGCGCAGCCCCTCCTC
Source organism: Kineococcus deserti (assembly GCF_050871945.1). Classification (NCBI taxonomy): domain Bacteria; kingdom Bacillati; phylum Actinomycetota; class Actinomycetes; order Kineosporiales; family Kineosporiaceae; genus Kineococcus; species Kineococcus deserti. Next base: position 182,446 of record NZ_JBJLSI010000003.1, read on the forward strand.
CAGGGCGCGACGGTCCTCGGGCAGGTACCCGCCGCGGTAGGCCAGGACGCGGTCGGCGAGGTCGGGGGCGACGTCGGCCAGCCGGCGTCGCGCGCCCGCCGCGACGGACTCGGCGCCGGCGCGGCTGCGGACGAACGCCAGGGTGCGCACGCCCTGCAGGACGAGGTCGCCGAGCAGGTCGGCGGCCTCCGCCGTGGCGGTGCGCCGCTCGGGCCGGGCGGACCCCTCGGCGGGGTCCTCCAGGACGGGCCGCGTCGGCGGCTCCCACAGCGCCACCGAGACGGCCGGGCGGGTCGAGGTGTCCTCGGTGACGGCGTGGACGTCGACGCCGGTCAGCCGCCGGGCCGTGGTGGCCGGGTCGGCGACGGTGGCCGAGGCGAGCAGGAACGTGGGGTCGGCGCCGTAGCGCGCCGCCAGGCGCCGCAGCCGGCGCAGCACGGCGGCGGCGTGCGAGCCGAAGACCCCGCGGTAGGTGTGCAGCTCGTCGACGACGACGTAGCGCAACCGCCGCAGGAAGCTGGCCCAGTGCTCGTGCCCGGGCAGCACCGAGCGGTGCAGCATGTCGACGTTGGTCAGCACGACACCGGCGTGCTCACGGATCCAGCGGCGCACCTCCGGCGGGGTGTCGCCGTCGTAGGTGCTGGTGACCGGGGCGTCCAGGCGCAGCGCCCGCAGCCGGGCGTCCTGGTCGGCGGCCAGCGCCTTGGTGGGGGACATGTACAGCGCGGTCGCGCCCTTGCCGTTGGGGGCGGCGGCCGCGGTGGCGCGCAGGGCGGTGAGCAGCGGCAGCTGGAAGGCCAGCGACTTGCCCGAGGCGGTGCCGGCGGCCAGCACCGTCGACCGCCCGGCCCACACGGCCTCGGCGGCCAGCACCTGGTGGCGCCAGGGCAGTCCCCGCGTCCCCCGCTCGAGGGCGGCCACGACCTCGGGATCGGCCCAGGCCGGCCAGGGCGTCCGCACCCCGGCGCGCGCGGGCAGGAACTCCACGTGCTGGACCCGCCCGCTGCGCACGCCCGCGTCGAGGAGGCCTCGCCAGCCCGGGTCCTCCCGGGCCGCGTCCTGCGCCTCGCCCGCCTGCGCCCGGCCGTCCTGCACCACGCCCGACAGTGTCCTCCCTCGCGGGGCGGCCGGTGGCCGTCGCGCACGTTGGACAGGCCCCTCACGCAGCGCGATGGTTGAATGCCTGGGAGGGGGACGCTCGCGCGTCCTCCACGACAGCAGCACGAACCGAGCATGAAGCAGCACGTACCGCCTGCACGCGACCAGCGGGCAGCAGACCAGCAGCGAGGAGGGGTCCCAGTGGACCTGTCGGTGACCAGCCGCGAAGAAGGCGGCCGGACCGTCGTGGAGGTGTCCGGTGAGATCGACGTGTACACCGCGCCGACCCTGCGCGAACGCCTCAACGAACTCGTCGGAGCAGGGCACCACCACCTCGTCGTCGACATGGAGGGTGTGGAGTTCCTCGACTCCACCGGCCTCGGCGTCCTCGTGGGCGGGCTGAAGCGGGTGCGTTCGCACGACGGGTCCCTGCACCTGGTGTGCCAGCGCGAGAAGATCCTCAAGGTCTTCCGCATCACCGGCCTGACCAAGGTGTTCCCGATCCACGACACGGTGGCCGACGCGATCGCCGCCTCCGCGTCCGCCGACGAGGCCAACTCCGCGTCCTGACGCGGACCACCTGGATCGAGGAACCGTCGCCGTGCCCACCGTCACCCTGCGCTTCTCACCGCTGGCCGAGCACGTGCGCACCGCACGGCTGGTCGCCGTCTCGGTGGCGCGTCGGGCCGGCTACGACGAGAACCAGCTCGACGAGATCCGCATCGCCATCGGCGAGGCGTGCGCGCGGGCCGTCGCCGGAGACGACCTCCCGGCGACCCCCGCGCCCGGCCCCGACGGCCTGGTCGACATGCTGCTGTGCGACGACGAGGACCGGCTCGAGGTGACCGTGGTGCGCCGGGACGTGCACGGCGAACCGGCGCCGGCCGGGCCCGGGCCGCTGGCCACCGCCGACCCGCTGTCCCTGGCGCTGATGGCGGGGATGGCCGAGTCCAGCGGACAGTCCGCCGTCCCCGGCGGGGTCACGCTGAGCTGGCGGCTGCACGCCGACCAGTCCCAGCCCCAGACCTAGCGGGTTCCCCGCGCCGAGCGCGGTGGGTGATCAGATCGTGTAGCCCATCCGGGGGCGCTGCCCTACGGTGGGTGCCAAGGTCATCACTCGTCGAGGAGGACGAATGTCCCCGACCGTGCCCGAGAACCTTTCCCCCGCCGCCCAGGGCATCGCGATCGCCGTGGCGGTCGTCGCCGTGCTGGCCCTGGCCGCCGCCTACGTCTTCCGACGACAGGTCCTCGCCGCCGGCGAGGGCACCGAGCGCATGCAGGCGATCGCCGGGGCGGTGCAGTCCGGGGCCTCGGCCTACCTCCGGCGGCAGTTCCGGACCCTGGGCTGGTTCGCCGTGGCGGTCCTGCTGCTCCTGCTGGCGCTGCCGGCCGACGGGTGGGACCTGCGCGCCGCGCGCAGCGTCGCCTTCGTCGTCGGCGCCGCGTTCTCCGCCGCCATCGGGTACCTGGGGATGTCGCTGGCCGTGCGGGCCAACGTGCGGGTGGCCGCGGCCGCCCGGACCGGTCCCGGCGCCCGCGAGGAGGGCATGCGGATCGCCTTCCGCACCGGCGGCGTCGTGGGCATGACGACCGTCGGCCTGGGCCTGCTGGGCGCCGCCGTCGCCGTGCTGGTCTTCGGCGCGGACTCCCCGACGGTCCTGGAGGGGTTCGGGTTCGGCGCCGCGCTGCTGGCCATGTTCATGCGCGTCGGCGGTGGCATCTTCACCAAGGCCGCCGACGTCGGCGCCGACCTGGTCGGCAAGATCGAGAAGGGCATCCCCGAGGACGACCCGCGCAACCCCGCCACGATCGCCGACAACGTCGGCGACAACGTCGGCGACTGCGCCGGCATGGCCGCCGACCTCTTCGAGTCCTACGCGGTGACCATCGTCGCCGCCGTCATCCTCGGCAGCACCGCGATCGGCGAGGACGGTCTCGTCCTGCCGCTGCTGATCCCGGCCATCGGGGCGATCACCGCCGCCCTCGGTGTCGTGCTCGTCCGGGCCCGCCCCGGGACCAGCGGGCTGACCTCGATCCAGAACGGCTTCTACCTGTCCGCCGCGGTCGCCCTCGTCGGGACGGCCGTCGCGTCGTTCGCCTTCCTGCCCTCGACCTTCGCCGGGTTCGACGGCGCCGACGAGACGGTCGCGACGCTCAACGGCGACCCCCGGGTCATCGCCTTCGCCGCCGTCCTGCTCGGCATCCTGCTGGCCGTCCTCATCCTGTTCATCACCGGCCACTACACCGGCACCGACGCCAAGCCCACCCGCGACGTCGCGGACTCCTCGGTCACCGGCGCGGCGACCGTCGTGCTGTCCGGCATCGGCCTGGGGCTGGAGTCGGCCGTCTACACCACGATCGTCATCGCCGGCGCGGTGTTCCTGGCCTTCATCCTGGCCGGCGGCGTGCTGGCGCTGGCGATGTTCCTCGTGGCGCTCGCCGGCTGCGGTCTGCTGACGACGGTCGGGGTCATCGTCGCCATGGACACCTTCGGCCCGGTCAGCGACAACGCCCAGGGCATCGCCGAGATGAGCGGTGACGTCGACGAGGAGGGCGCCGCCGTGCTCACCGAGCTCGACGCGGTGGGCAACACGACCAAGGCCGTGACCAAGGGCATCGCGATCGCCACGGCCGTGCTGGCCGCGACGGCGCTGTTCGGCTCCTACCAGGACGCCGTCGTGACCCGCATCAACGAGGCCGCGGTCGCGATCGACGCGCCCTCGCAGTACCTGCAGCGCACCATCGGCGACTTCAGCGTCTCCACCCCCACCACGCTCGTCGGGGTCCTGCTGGGGGCGGCCGTGGTGTTCCTGTTCTCCGGGCTGGCGGTCAACGCCGTCGGCCGTTCCGCCGGCGCCGTGGTGCTGGAGGTGCGCCGGCAGTTCGCCGACCACCCCGGGATCATGGACGGCACCGAGCAGCCCGACCACGGCCGGGTCGTGGACCTGTGCACCCGGGACGCGCTGCGCGAGCTGGCCACCCCGGGTCTGCTGGCGGCGTTCGCCCCCATCGCCGTCGGGTTCGGCCTCGGGGTCGCGCCGCTGGCCGGGTTCCTCGGCGGGGCGATCGCCGCCGGCGTCCTCATGGCGGTGTTCCTGGCCAACTCCGGCGGCTCCTGGGACAACGCCAAGAAGCTCGTCGAGGACGGTCTGCACGGCGGCAAGGGGTCGGAGGCGCACGCGGCGACGGTCATCGGCGACACCGTCGGCGACCCCTTCAAGGACACCGCCGGCCCGGCGATCAACCCCCTCATCAAGGTGATGAACCTCGTCTCGCTGCTGGTCGCCCCGGCCGTGGTGACGCTGTCCATCGGTGCCGACGCCAACGCCTGGTTCCGGTACGGGATCGCGGCCGTCGCGGTGGTGGTCATCGTCGCCGCGGTGGTCGCCAGCAAGACGCGCCGCGTCGACATGGCCGCCCCCACCGGACCGGCCGTCGGCGGACCGGCCGACCTGGACCTGCGCAGCCAGGAGGGGGTCGAACGCCTGCCCTGACCGGCAGGTGGGGCAGACTCGGACCACGTGAGCGACCCTCGAGAACTCCTCGCCGGCCTGCGCGAGGACCTGCGCGCCGCGAACTACACCGTCGACGGGGTCGGTGAGCTCGTCGGGGACGTCGCCTCGGCGGCCCTGGACCGCGAGCAGCCGCTGCCGGCGCTGCGGGCCACGGCCGGCTCCTCCGAGCCGGCCGCGGTCCTGCTGCGCTGCCTGACCCTGGGCCGGCCCACCACCCGCGCCGCCCTCGACGCGGCCCTGCCGCGCGCCGGGACCGCGGGCGCGCAGGCGCTGGGGCTGGTCACCGTGGCGGGGCAGGCGCCCGACGACGAGGTCCGGCCGCTGGTGGACCTGCGCCCGTACTCCGTGGACGACGCGGCCGGGACAGCGCACTGGTGGCTGGTCAGCGACCTGGGCGAGCTGGCCACCGGCGAGGCGCTGTCGGCCGACCACGTCCTCGGCGTCGGCGGGGCGTCCCTGACCCTGGCCTCGGCGACGGTGCGGACCCCGGTGGACCGCGTCCTGGACATCGGCACCGGCTGCGGCATCCAGGCCCTGCACGCCTCCCGGCACGCCCGCCGGGTGACCGCGACGGACACCTCCGAGCGCGCCCTGGACCTCGCGGCCGTCAACGCCGCCCTCAACGAGGTGGCCCTGGACCTGCGGCAGGGGTCGCTGCTGGAGCCCGTCGAGGCCGGTGAGCAGTTCGGGCTGGTCGTGTCCAACCCGCCGTTCGTCATCACCCCGCGCACCCGGGCGGTCCCGACCTACGAGTACCGCGACGGCGGGATGCCCGGGGACTCCCTCGTCGCCCGGCTCGTCGGTGGCGTCGGCTCGGTGCTGGCCCCCGGCGGGGTGGCCCAGCTGCTCGGCAACTGGGAGCTGCACGACGGTGAGCACTGGTCGCAGCGGCTGGAGGGCTGGCTGGAGGGGACCGGGCTGGACGCGTGGGTCGTCCAGCGCGAGGTCGCCGACCCGGCGCTGTACGCCGAGACCTGGATCCGCGACGGCGGGCAGAGGCCCGGACCGCGCTTCGACGAGCTGTACACCGCGTGGCTGGACGACTTCGAGCGCCGCGGCGTGACCGGCGTCGGCTTCGGCGTCGTCACGCTGCGCCGGCCCGAACGAACCGGCGCCCCGCTGCGCCGGTTCGAGGAGAACCTGGCGCAGCTGTCCGACCCGCTGGGGGAGGTCTTCGCCGCCGGCCTGGCCGTGCACGACCGCCTGGCCGGGCTGGAGGACCTGGACGACCTGACGTTGACCGTGTCGGGCGACGTCACCGACGAGCGCTACCACTCCCCGGGCGACCCCGATCCGCGCATCGTGCTGCTGCGGCAGGGCGGTGGCCTGCGCCGCGTGGCCCAGGTGGACGGCGACCTCGCCGGGCTGGTCGGCGCCTGCGACGGGGAGCTGACGGTCGGGCAGATCACCGCCGGGCTGGCCGTGCTGGGCGAGGAGGAGGTCGGCGCCGTGCGCAGCCGCCTCCACCCCCGCGTGCGGGACCTGGTGGCGGACGGCTTCCTGCTGCTGCCCTGACCCCGCCCCGACCACCACCCCGGGGCTGCCGGTTGCACGCAGAGGCACACCTCGTGCGACATTGAGGGCGCGCGATCGGTGCACGCGCCGTCGGCACGGCGTGCGAGAGTGCACAGCAGGGCGTCACCGGCCGGGGGGTCGCACAGCGGGCGCTCCGACGGGGTGGACCGGGAATCGAAGGCGAGAGGCAGGACCAGTGGCGGGCAAGTCCCAGGCAACGAAGTCGTCCGGAGACGGGCTGCGCCGGCTGGTGATCGTCGAGTCGCCGAACAAGGTCAAGAACATCTCCAACTACCTCGGCCCCGGCTACGTGGTCGAGGCCTCCGTCGGGCACATCCGTGACCTGCCGCAGCCCTCGCAGCTGCCCGAGGACATGAAGAAGGGGCCCTTCGCCAAGTTCGCCGTCGACGTCGAGCACGGCTTCGAGCCGTACTACGTCGTCGACAACGACAAGAAGAAGAAGGTCTCCGAGCTCAAGCGCGCCCTCAAGGACGCCGACGAGCTCATCCTGGCCACCGACCGCGACCGCGAGGGCGAGGCCATCGCCTGGCACCTGGTGCAGGCGCTCGAACCGCGGATCCCGTACCGCCGGATGGTCTTCGGCGAGATCACTCGCGAGGCGATCCAGCAGGCCGTGCAGGAACTGCGCGACATCGACGACCGCCTCGTCGACGCCCAGGAGACCCGCCGCATCCTGGACCGCCTCTACGGTTACGAGCTGTCCCCGGTGCTGTGGCGCAAGGTCCGCGCCGGGCTGTCCGCCGGCCGCGTGCAGTCGGTCGCGACGCGGCTGTGCGTCGAGCGCGAACGCGAGCGGATGGCGTTCGTCGCCGCCGGCTACGCCGACATCACCGGGACGTTCCAGCCCGAGGGCGACTCCGCGTTCAGCGCCAAGCTGTCCAGCGTCCAGGGCAAGCGGGTGGCCAGCGGCCGCGACTTCGACGACACCGGCCGGCTCAAGAGCGCGGGCGTCGCGCACCTCGACGTCGCCGCCGCCGAGGCCATCGTGGCGGGCCTGGCCGAGTCCGACTTCGCCGTCCGCGGGGTGGAGGAGAAGCCGTACACCCGCCGCCCGGCCGCCCCGTTCATCACCTCCACGCTGCAGCAGGAGGCCTCCCGCAAGCTGCGGCTGAACGCCCGGCAGACCATGCGGACCGCGCAGGGCCTGTACGAGCGCGGCTACATCACCTACATGCGCACCGACTCGATCCAGCTGTCGGCGCAGGCGCTGGCCGCGGCCCGGGCGCAGGCCCGCGAGCTGTACGGCCCGGAGTACGTGCCGGACTCCCCGCGCAACTACACCTCGAAGGCGAAGAACGCGCAGGAGGGTCACGAGGCGATCCGCCCGGCGGGGGAGAACTTCCGCACCCCGGCGCAGGTCTCCGGCGAGCTGCGCGGCGACGAGTTCCGCCTCTACGACCTCATCTGGAAGCGGACCGTCGCCTCCCAGATGCACGACGCCCGCGGGACCACCGCGACCGTCCGGCTCGGGGCGAGCACGGCCGACGGCCGTGACGTCGAGTTCTCCGCCTCGGGCACGATCATCACCTTCCGCGGGTTCCTCGCCGCCTACGAGGAGGGCCGCGACGCCACCCGCGACGACGAGAACACCGGCGACGAGGACCGCCGCCTGCCGCAGGTCACCGCGGGTGACCCGCTGTCGGCCCGGGACCTGCGCGCCGACGGCCACGAGACCACCCCGCCCGCCCGGTACACCGAGGCCAGCCTCATCAAGACGCTGGAGGAGAAGGGGATCGGGCGTCCCTCGACGTTCCAGTCGATCATCTCGACGATCGTCGACCGCGGGTACGTCTGGTACAAGGGCTCGGCCCTGGTGCCGTCCTGGCTGGCGTTCGCCGTGACGCGGCTGCTGGAGGAGCACTTCCCCAAGCTCGTCGACTACGACTTCACCGCCGAGATGGAGAACGACCTCGACGCGATCTCCCGCGGCGAGGCCGAACGCGTCGACTGGCTGACGAAGTTCTACTTCGGCGCCGACGGCCCGGCCAACGGTGCCGTCGTCACCGCTCCGCAGGCCCCGGACGGCCCCGGTGACGCCACCGCCGAACTGGACGGCATCAAGGGCCTGGCCGACGACCTCGGCGCGATCGACGCCCGCGAGATCTCCACCGTGCCGATCGGGGAGGGCATCGTCCTGCGCGTCGGCCGGTACGGGCCGTACCTGGAGGGCCCCGACGCCGAGACCGGTGAACTGCTCAAGGCCTCCGTGCCCGAGGACATCGCGCCCGACGAGATGACCGTCGAGCGCGCCCGGGAACTGCTGACCTCGCAGTCCGACGGCGACAACGTCCTGGGCGAAGACCCCGAGACGGGCCGCACCATCGTCGCGCGCGTCGGCCGCTACGGGCCCTACGTCACCGAGCTCATCGAGGACGACGCTCCCGCGACGGCCGTCGAGGAGCGCGCCGAGCAGGCCGCCCCGAAGAAGCGCGCCGCGAAGAAGGCCGCGAAGGTCAAGCCGCGCACGGGCTCGCTGTTCAAGGACATGTCGGTCGACACCGTCACCCTCGAGCAGGCCCTGCAGCTGCTGTCGCTGCCGCGCGTCGTGGGCACCGACCCCGAGAACGGCGACGAGATCACCGCGCAGAACGGCCGCTACGGCCCGTACCTGAAGAAGGGCACGGACTCCCGCTCGCTGGAGACCGAGGACCAGATCTTCTCCATCACGCTGCCCGAGGCGCTGGCGATCTACTCCCAGCCCAAGATGCGGCGCGGTGCGGTCGCCAAGCCGCCGCTGAAGGAACTGGGGCCCGACCCCGAGTCCGGTTCCCCGATCGTCATCAAGGACGGCCGCTTCGGCCCGTACGCGACCGACGGCACGACCAACGCCACGCTGCGCAAGGACGACGACCCCGAGACGGTGACGCTGGAACGCGCCGCCGAGCTGCTCGCCGAGAAGCGCGCCAAGGGGCCGGCCAAGAAGACCGCGCGCAAGACGACGGCGAAGAAGACGACGGCGAAGAAGACGACGGCGAAGAAGACGACGGCCAAGAAGACGGCGGCCAAGAAGACGGCTGCGTCCGAAGCCTGACGCCGCGCCGCCGGTGCGCGACGCGGACCGGCGGGGTTTGAGCGCGGGGTCACCGCGTGCGCGGTGATCGGGTGTGAGGTCACCGCGCGCCGGACCCGGACCGGCGGGGTTTGAGCGCGGGGTCACCGCGTGCGCGGTGATCGGGTGTGAGGTCACCGCGCGCCGGATCGGGCGGGGGTGGGGGTTTGGACGCGGGGTCACCGCGTGCGCGGTGATCGGGTGTGAGGTCACCGCGCGCCGGACCCGGGTGGGGTGGGGGTTCGAGCGCGGAGTCACCGCGCGCCCAGCGGGGTGAGCGAGGCGGCGGCGGTGTCCGCGCGGGCATCTACCCTGACGACGTGAACGCGCCCGCACCAGCCCCCGACCACGACGTGCGGGCGTTGCTGCGCGACTACCCCGACTTCCGGCGCATGTGGCTCTCGCTCATGCTCTCCAGCTTCGGCGACTGGCTGGGCATGCTGGCCAAGCTCGGCACGGCCGCGGGCCTGACGGTCGGCGACGCGACGCAGACGAACGTGGCCGTCTCCACGGTCTTCATCCTGCAGCTGGCCCCCGCGGCGCTGCTCGGGCCGCTGGCCGGGGCGCTGGCCGACCGCCTCGACCGCCGCACGACCATGGTCGTCGGCGACGTCCTGCGGTTCGCGCTGTTCGCCTCCATCCCGCTCGCGCAGAGCCTGACGTGGCTGTTCGTCGCCACCCTGCTCATCGAGCTCGTCACCCTCTTCTGGGGCCCGGCCAAGGACGCCACCGTCCCCAACCTCGTCCCGAAGAACCGCCTCGAGGTGGCCAACCAGATCAGCCTCGTCGCCACCTACGGCTCGGCCCCCGTGGCCGGGCTCGCCTTCATCCTGCTGACCCTGCTGACCGGGGTCCTGGACAACGTCCTGCCCTTCCTGGCCGGCGGGCAGTCCGACCTGGCCATGTACGTCAACGCCCTGACCTTCCTGGTGGCCGCGGCCGTCATCTGGCGGCTGCGCATCCCGCCGCGCCAGGTCCGCCCGCGCGAGGGCGGGCTGGCCCCCACGCTGGGCCGGGACATCGTCGAGGGCTGGCGGTTCGTCGGGACCTCGCCGCTGCTGCGCGGTCTCGTCTTCGGCATGCTCGTCGCCTTCGCCGCCGGCGGCGTCGTCCTGAGCCTGGGCCGGGCCTTCGTCACCAGCCTCGGCGCGGGGGACCCCGGCTACGGCGTCGTCGTCATGGCCGTCTTCGCCGGGGTCGCGCTGGGCGTGTGGCAGGGACCGCGCTGGGTCGCCGGGCTCAGCCGGCGGCGGACGTTCGGGCTGGCGCTGTCGGCCGCCGGGGTCTCGCTGGTCCTCGTCGCGCTGGTGCACAACATCGTCGTCGCCTCGCTGTTCGTCGTGGCCCTGGGGCTGTTCACCGGGCTGGCGTACGTCTCGGCGTACACGCTGCTGGGGCTGGAGGTCGACGACGACGTGCGCGGCCGCACCTTCGCCTTCGTCGGTTCCAGCACCCGCGTCGTCATCGTCGCCGTCATGCTCGTCGCGCCCTGGGTGGCGCAGTTCCTCGGCGACCGGACCCTCGCGCCGAGCGACCACTGGTCGGTCACCTACGCCGGGTCCGCGCTGGCGATGGTCCTGGCCGGCGTGGTCACCGGCGTCTCCGGGATCGTCGCGTTCCGGCAGATGGACGACCGCCGCGGGACGAGCCTGCGCGCCGACCTCGTCCGCGCCTGGCACCACCGCGACGAGGTGCCCGAACCCCCGAAGGACCCCCGCCGCGGCGGCGGGTTCTTCCTGGCCCTCGAGGGCGGCGACGGCTCGGGCAAGACGACCCAGGCCCGGCTGCTGGCGCAGTGGCTGGAGGACCTGGGGCACGAGACCGTCGTCACCCGCGAACCGGGCGGCACCACCACCGGCCGGGCCCTGCGCGAGGTGCTGCTGTCCCACCGCGACCACCCGCTGAGCCCGCGCGCCGAGGCGCTGCTGTTCGCCGCCGACCGCGCCCAGCACGTCGCGCAGGTCGTCCGTCCCGGGCTGGGCCGCGGCGCCGTCGTCATCACCGACCGCTACGTCGACTCCTCCCTGGCCTACCAGGGCGCCGGCCGGGCCCTGCCCGCCGCCGAGGTCGAGCGCCTGTCGACCTGGGCGACCGAGGGGCTGCTGCCCGACCTCACCGTCGTCCTGGACGTCGACCCCGTCACGGCCGCGACCCGGCGGGCCGGCCGGGCCGCCGACGACCGCATGGAGGCCGAGTCGCAGGCCTTCCACGCCAGGGTGCGCGAGCAGTTCCTGCTGCTGGCCGACCGCGACCCCGGCCGCTACCTCGTCGTGGACGCCACCACCACCCCCGAGGTCGTCCAGGCCCGGCTGCGCGAGCACCTCGCGCCGCTGCTCCCGGCGCCCGCACGGACCGGGGCGGGAGCCGCCTCGTGAGCGTCTGGAGCGACGTCGTCGGGCAGGAACCGGCCGTGCAGGTCCTGTCCCGGGCGGCGCTGGCCGCGCGCCGGGGAACGACCGGCATGACCCACGCGTGGCTGCTCACCGGCCCGCCCGGGTCGGGCCGCTCGACCGCGGCCCGCGCCTTCGCGGCCGCGCTGACCTGCCAGGACCCGACCGAGATCGGCTGCGGCCGCTGCAGCGGCTGCCGGACGGCGCTCGCCGGCTCGCACGCCGACGTCACGCTGTTCACCACCGAGCACACCTGGATCCGGCGCGAGAACGTCGAACCGCTCATCGCCACCGCCCAGCGCCGGCCCTCGGTGGCCGGCTGGCGGGTCATCGTGGTCGAGGACGCCGACCGGCTCAACGAGACCTCCGGCAACGTGCTGCTGAAGACGATCGAGGAACCGCCCGCGCAGACGGTGTGGGTGCTGTGCGCGCCCGCGGTCGACGACGTCCTGCCCACCATCCGGTCCCGCTCGCGGCACGTGCCGCTGCGGATCCCACCGGCCGACGCGGTGGCCGAACTGCTCGTGCGCCGCGACGGCATCGACCCGGTGATGGCCGCCTTCGCCGCGCGGGCGGCCCAGAGCCACATCGGGCTGGCCCGCCGGCTGGCGCGCGACGAGGGCGCCCGGATCCGGCGGCGGGAGGTGCTGCGGCTGCCCCAGCGCGTGCGGGGGGTGGGCGACGCGGTCGTGGCGGCCGGCGAGCTCGTCGAGATCGCGGCCGAGGAGGCGAGCGCCTCGACGACCGAACGCGACGCCACCGAGAAGGCCGAGCTGCTGCGCGCCCTGGGCGCCGACGGGTCCGCGACCGTGCCCCCGGCGGTGCGGGCCCAGGTCCGCCAGCTGGAGGAGGACCAGAAGCGGCGCGCCCGCCGGCACCAGACCGACGTGCTGGACCGGGCGCTGGTGGACCTGCTCGGGCTGCTGCGCGACGTGCTCGTCGTGCAGGTGGGGGCGCCGGTGGAGCTGGTGAACTCCGACATGACCGGCGAGGTGCGCACGATGGCCGAGGCCGGTACCGCCGAGGAGACGCTGCGGCGCACCGACGCCGTGCAGCTGGCCCGGGAACGGCTGACGCAGAACGTGGCCCCGCTGCTGGCGATCGAGGCGCTCGCGCTGAGCCTGCGCCCCTCGGGCCGCGACCTCTCGTAGCCTGGCCCCACCATGCGCACCGCCCTCCGAGCCGCCAGTTCCCTCGCCGTCGTGGCGCTCGCCGTCCCGGGGTGCTCGGTGTTCGGGGGTTCCAGCCCCGATCCCGTGCCCGTCGGGACCGCCGCCGCCGTGGCCGGCGAACCGGCGAGCGACCCGGCGATGGCGAGGTTCTACGACCAGCGGTTGCAGTGGGCCGACTGCTCCGGTGGTTTCGAGTGCTCGCAGCTGACCGTTCCCGTCGACCACGCCGACCCGGCGGGCGCGACGACGACGCTGGCGGTGGTCCGCTCGCGCACGAGCGCGACGGGCGACGACCGGCTCGGGTCGGTCGTGCTGAACCCCGGCGGCCCCGGGGCCTCGGGGGTGGAGTACGCGCGCACCGCGGAGAGCGTCCTGTCCGCCGACGTTCGTGACCACTTCGACGTCGTCGGTTTCGACCCGCGCGGGGTGGGCGGGTCGAACCCGCTGCGCTGCCTGACCGACGCCCAGGTCGACACGTTCCTGTCCACCGACCCGACCCCGGACGACCCGGCCGAGGTGCAGGCGCTGTCCGAGCAGACCACGTCGCTGGGCCTGGGGTGCCAGCAGGCGGGGGAACTGGCCGCGCACGTCGACACCCGGTCGGTGGCCAAGGACATGGACGTGCTGCGCGCCGCCCTCGGCGACGACAAGCTGAACTACCTCGGCAAGAGCTACGGCACCTACCTCGGCGCCTGGTACGCCGAGCAGTTCCCGCAACGGGTCGGGCGCTTCGTCCTCGACGGGGCGCTGGACCCGCAGCTGACCGGCGAGGAGGTCAACGCCGGCCAGGCCGCGGGTTTCGAGGTCGCACTGCGCGCCTACGTCCAGGGCTGCCTCGACGGCGACGACTGCCCGCTCACGGGCGGCGTCGACGACGGTGTCGCCCAGGTCCGGCAGTTCCTCGACTCCCTCGACGCGGATCCGCTGCCCACCGGGACCGACCGGGAACTGGTGCAGGGGCTGGGGTACTTCGCGGTCGCGTGGCCGCTGTACTCCCGGTCGGCGTGGCCGCGGTTGTCCGCGGCGCTGACCCGGGCCTTCGCCGGCGACGGCTCGGCGATGCTGGCCCTGGCCGACGCCTACTCCCACCGCGGCACCGACGGCCGGTACCTGGACAACTCCAGCACCGCCATCTACGCCGTGAACTGCCTGGACCGCGACGACGCCGAGACGCTGCCGCAGGTGCAGGACACCGTCACGCACCTGGCGGCGCAGTCGCCGACGTTCGGGCCGTTCCTGGCCTGGGCCGGCCTGGCCTGCGCGAACTGGCCGATCGCACCCGTCGGTGAGGCCCGCGCGGTGCACGCCGAGGGGGCCGGCCCGATCCTCGTCGTCGGCACCACCCGGGATCCCGCGACCCCGTACGCGTGGGCGCAGAGCCTCGCCGCCGAACTGTCCTCGGGAACGTTGCTGACGTACGACGGCGACGGGCACACCGCGTACCGGACGGGTTCGCGCTGCATCGACTCCGCCGTCGACGCCTACCTCGTCAGCGGTGAGGAACCCGACGCGGACACCACCTGCTCGTGACGGGGATGCGCGCCGCACGGATCACCGGCGACGTGGTCGCGGTGCTGCTGTGCTGGACCCTCGGGCTGGCCCTGGTCGGGTTCGACCTGGAGGAGTCCCCTGGACTGCGGCCGGACGCCGTCGTCGCCCTCGACCTGCTGCTGGGTCTGCTCGGCGTGCCGCTGCTGTTCCTGCGGCGGCGCTGGCCACTCGTCGTCGCGCTCGTGCTGGCGGCGTTCTCGGTGGTCTCCTACGCCGTCGTCCTGGCCTGCGGTGTCGCGTTGTTCGCGGTCACCGTCCGGCGCCGGTGGCAGGTCGCGGTCACCGTCGCCGTCGCGTCCGGCCTCGCGGGCCTGGTGCAGATGCTGCTGTGGCCCGATCCCGACCTGCCGTGGTGGCTGGGCACGCTGCTCGAGGCCGCGGTCCTGGTCGGGATCCTGGCCTGGGGGATGTACGTGCGGGCGCGGCGGCAGCTGGCGCAGTCCTGGCGGGAGCAGGCCGAGCGCGCCCGCGCCGAGGAGGAACTGCGCGCCGACCAGGCCCGGTCGGTCGAACGGGCCCGGATCGCCCGGGAGATGCACGACGTGCTGGCCCACCGGATCTCGCTGGTGAGCATGCACGCCGGGGCGCTGGAACTGCGGCTGGAGGGGGCGGCCGATCCCGAGGTCGTCGCGTCGGCGGCCACCATCCACCGCAGCGCCCGGGCAGCGCTGGACGACCTGCGTGTCGTCCTCGGGGTCCTGCGCGCCGAGGACGGCCGCGAGCAGCCCGCCGCGCAACCCGCCCTGGCCGACGTGCCCGGCCTGGTCGAGGAGGTGCGCGCCTCCGGTGTCCGGGTCGAACTGGACATCGCTGCGCAGGACGTGCCGGACGCCCTGGGCCGCACCGTCTTCCGGGTGGTGCAGGAGGGGCTGACGAACGTCCGCAAGCACGCTCCGGGGCACCGGGTGCGGGTGCGGGTCGAGGGCCGCCGCGGTCGCCGGCTGCAGGTCGTGGTGGCCGACCGTCCCGGCGACGGTGACGCCCCGGCGCTGGACGCCCCGTCGTCGGGTTTCGGGCTGGTGGGGTTGCGCGAGCGCGTCGAGCTCGTCGGCGGGACGGTGCGGACGCACCGCACGGCGGACGGTTTCGAGCTCCTCGCTCGGCTGCCCTGGCCGCGACGTTCCTGAACCGCCTCCTCACGCGCGCAGGGTGTCACCCGGCCGCACGCCGTAGGTGGCGCGGTGGAGGGTGGCGAACCGGCCGGCGTTGGCGAAACCCCACCGGGTGGCGATGTCCGCGACCGTGTCCCCGCGGGTCGGGTCGGCGCGCTGCAGTTCCCGGTGGGCGTGCTCCAGACGCACCCGGCGCAGGTGCTCCAGGGGGGTGGTGTCCAGGTGCCGCCTGAACCCGTGCTGCAGGGCGCGCACGCTCGTGCCGGCCGCCGCGGCGATCTCGTGCAGCGGCAGCGGCAGGTGGGCGTTCGCCTCGATGTGGGCCACCGCGCGGCGCACCGTGGCCGGGGTCGTCGCGCCGGGACCCGGCACGTGCTGCCGGGTCATGGTGGTGTTCGGGAAGACGTGCAGCGCGGCGGTCGCCACGGTGCGCGCCATCTCCTCGGCCAGCAGCGGCGAGTCCAGGGGGGAGTCCGGATCGGTCAGCGCGCCGCTGACCAGGCCCACCAGGGAGCGCCAGTAGCGGTCCATCGAGGCCGAGACCGGGGTGATGCCGTGGAACCGCAGCTGGGCGGCGGGCACGCCGGTCGTGTCCTCGGCCACCCGGTCGACGCGGCCGGCCGGCAGCCGCACGGTGGTCACGTCGAAACCGCGCATGGCGAACTCGACCGGTACCCCGATCGGGTAGACCGCGGCGTTCCCGGTCGCCGCGACCGTCTCCGCGTCCCGGCTGCTGACCTGCACACTGCCGGCGTGCACGACGAAGAACACGTGGTCGTGGAACCCCTCGGCGCTGGTGCCGCGGTAGTCGATGGACGTGCGCACCCGGTCCACGCCCAGGGCGGGGACGTCGTTGGTCTGCGCCGAGAACCGCGCGCCGCCCCGGATGGGCGCGAAGCGGGAGCTGTTGTCGGCGTACGTCCGGCGGATGAAGTCGGTGACCTCCGCCTCGTCACTGGAGGCGAACGAGGACCGGCGCACGAGGCCGGGGCGGACCTGGGTCGACGACATGCAACCTCCCGGTCGAGAGGGTGATCGTTGGGCTCGACGGACACCCTACGCAACCGAAGGCCGCCGGGCGAAGCCGTTCCCCGCGCTCCGTGGTCACCGTGCCGAGGCCTGAGCGACCCTGGCCGGGCGCCCGGTCGAGCTCGGCTCCACCCGAGCGTGAGCCCCGGGCAGGGTCGGGCAGTGAACCCGTCCGGGGGCCTCGGTGATCACTGCGTGGCCGGGCGGTGTGCGTGGATCCGGAGCAGGTGCGGGAGCAGGGCCGGCAGTGGCTCCTGTCCTCGGCACTGGCGTGCGAGCGTCTGGCGGTCGTGCACGAGCAGTGCGCCGCCCTCTACGAGCAGCTGGCGCTGCGGGCCGAGGGCGACGCCTGGGCCGAGCAGCTGACCCGTGCGGCGGCGCGTGAGCGGGACCAGGCCGCGCAGGCGTGGAACCGGTCGCGCCTGCGGGGAACGGGGCGCTGAGCGGCGATCAGTCGTGCAGGTGGGCGCGCTCCCCGTCCCGGTCGAAGATCGACAGGATCTCCAGCCCCCCCGATCCGGGGAACGCGCTGATGCGGTGCGGGACCATCGTGGAGAACTCCGCGGCCTGACCGGGTTCGACGACGACGACGCGGTCGCCCAGTTCGAGGCGGGCCCGGCCGGACAGGACCGTGAACCACTCCCGCCCGGGGTGCACCTGGGCGGTGTCCGACAGCGAGTCGTCCAGCCGCATCTTCGCCACCGTCACGCCGGCGACGGCCCGTTCGCGCGAGAGCAACCACGACGTGACGCCGGGGCGGTGCTCGGGTTCGGGGCGGATGAGGACGTCGCCGTCCTCGTCGGTCGCGACCAGGTCGTCGAGGGTGGTGCCGAGGGCGCGTGCCAGGGGCACCAGCTGGTCCAGCGCGATGCGCCGGCCGCCGGTCTCGATGCGGCTCAGCGTCGAGGGGCTCATGAAGCAGCGCGCGGCGAGGTTGTCCAGCGACCAGCCCTTCGCCAGCCGCAGCCCACGGATCCGGCGGCGGATGAGTTCGTCGATGTCTTGCTCCATGCGCAAGAGTGTATGCGTCAGAAGCATGCTCCTGCCTACCCTGGAGGCATGACCCACCACCACGGCCACGAGGCGCACCACCGCGCGCTCGACCTCGACGCCGAGGTGTTCGGCGCGCAGCTGACGCAGGTGCTCGACCGGCTCGGTGACCTCACCCCCCGCCGGGTCGTCGACCTCGGCGCCGGCACGGGGGCGGGCACCCGGCTGCTGCGCGAGCGGTACCCGGACGCCACGGTCACGGCCGTCGACAACGACCCCCGGGCCCTGGACGTGCTGCGGCAGCAGGGTTTCGCGGTGCTCCAGGCCGATCTCGACGCCGGTTTCCCGCAGGTCGCGGACGTCGACCTGGTGTGGGCGGCCTCCTCGCTGCACCACGTCGCCGACCCGGCCGGGCTGCTGGCCGGCGCGCGCGCGGCGCTGGCGCCCGGGGGAACCCTGGTCGTCGTGGAGGTCGAGGGGCTGCCCGCGTTCACCGGCCACCCCGCCGAGGAGCGCGGCCGCGCCGCGGCCCTGGCCTCGGGCTGGAACCACCACCCGGACTGGACGCCGGTGCTGCAGGCCGCCGGGTTCTCCGTCACCCGCACCGACACCACCCTGCAGGCCCCCTCGAGCGCGGCCGCGCAGGAGTACGCCCGCACCTGGCTGCCGCGGTACCTGCACGTGCCGGGGCTCGCCGGGCAGGACCGGCGCGCGCTGACGGAACTCCTGGACGACCTCCCCGGCGCCGAACCCCGCGCCACCCGCGCCGTCTGGATCGCCGAGGTGGACCGGTGAGCGGGTCGACCTGCGACGTCGTCGTCCTCGGAGCCGGTGCGGCCGGCCTGTCCGGCGCCACGGCCCTGGCCCGGTCGCGGCGCTCGGTCGTCGTCGTCGACGGCGGCGATCCCCGCAACGCCGTGTCCGGGCACGCCCACAACGTCCTGGGCCGCGAGGGGATCGGGCCGCTGGACCTGCTCGCGCAGGGCCGTCGCGAGGCGCAGGGGTACGGCGTGCGGTTCGTCGAGGACCGCGCCGTCCTCGCCCGCCGCGACGAGTGGGGTTTCGTCCTCGAACTCCTCGGCGGCGCCACCGTCCGGGCCCGCCGCCTCCTGCTGGCGACCGGTCTGACGGACGAACTGCCCGACGTCCCGGGGCTGCGGCGGTTCTGGGGCCGCAGCGTCCTGCACTGCGCCTACTGCCACGGCTGGGAGGTGCGCGGGCAGCGCATCGGGGTGCTGGGCACCCGGCCCGCGAGCCTGCACCAGGCGCTGGTGTTCCGCCAGCTGTCCGAGGACGTCACGGTGTTCGTGCAGGACCTGGAGGTTCCCGCCGGGACGGCCGAGCAGTTCGACGTCCTCGGAGTCCGGCTGCTGCCCGGAACCGTGCGCGGGGTGTCCGGCGAGGACGGGAACCTGCGCGTCGACCTGGACGGGACGCAGATCGGCGTGCAGGCCCTCGTCGTCACCCCGTACCACCGGGCCCGCGCCGAACTGTTCGCCCAGCTCGGCGGGGAACTGGCCACCAACCCGGTGGGGGAGTTCGTCCCGACGCAGCAGGCCGGTGCCACCGAGGTGCCCGGGGTGTGGGCCGCGGGGAACGTCACCGACCTCGGGGCCATGGTGCAGGGCTCGTCGGCGGCGGGGGTGCTGGCCGGGATGCGCATCAACCACGACCTGGTCCTGGAGGACGTCGCGAAGCTGCTGGCCGCCCGCTGAAACCCGGTGCGGTCGACGGCGGGACCCCGGCAGACTGGCCGGGTGACCGCTCCGCTCGCCGTCGACCACCGCCCCGGCCCCGGCCCGCTCGTGGTCTTCCTGCACGCCGGCGTGGCCGACCGGCGCAGCTGGGCCGACGCCCTGCCGGCCGGAGCGAGCACCCTCACCTACGACCGCCGGGGTTTCGGCCGATCGCCGCTGCCGGGGCAGGAGTTCACCCACCTCGGCGATCTGCGCGACCTGCTGGCCACCCACGGCCCGGCCGTGCTGGTCGGCAGTTCGATGGGCGGCGGACTGGCGCTCGACGCGGCGCTGGAACTGCCGGAGCTGGTGCGCGGCCTGGTCCTGCTGGCACCCGCGGTCAGCGGCGCTCCCGAACCGCAGGAGGCCGACCCCCGGACCCTCGAACTCGACGCCGCTGCCGAGTCGGCGGCCGCCGCCGGCGACGTCGAGCGCACCGTCGAACTCGAGGCGCAGCTGTGGCTGGACGGGCCGCGCTCGGCGCCCGGCCGGGTCGGCGGCGCCGCCCGGGAACTGTTCCGCGACATGGACCGGATCGCGGTGCGGAACCAGGCCTTCGCGCACGGCCACTGCCGGGTGGAGGCCTGGTCGCGGCTGGGGGAACTGCGCGTTCCGGTGACGATCGCCACCGGCGACCTCGACTGCGGCTACCTGCTGACCCGCACCACGGAGTTGCTGGAACGCGTCCCGGGCGCCCGGCGCGCCGACCTGCCCGGCACCGCGCACCTGCCGTACCTGGAGCGGCCCGACCTGGTGCGGAACCTGGTGGAGGAGTTCCTACAGCACCTTGCGTAGACCGGCGACGAAGTCGGCGGGCCGTTCCCACGCCCCGAAGTGCCCGCCGGCCTCGACGACCTCCCAGGACCGGACGTCGAAGCTGCGCTCGCCGTACTCGCGGGGCGCGCGGACCAGGTCGTGCGCGAACTGGGTCACCGCGGTCGGCGTGTCCACCGGCCCGACCAGCGAACGCGGCTCGACGTAGGGCCCGAAGGAGGTCCCGATCGTCCCGGTGACCCAGTACGCGGTGATCCACGTCAGCGCGTCGTCGTACCCGAAACCGTCCGCGGCGCCCAGGCCGTGCTGGCTCCAGGAGTGCAGCTTCTCCCCGATCCAGGCGGCCAGCCCGGCGGGGGAGTCGCCCAGGCCGACGGCCAGGGTGTGCGGTTTCGTCGACTGCTCGGCGCTGTACCCGCCCTCGGTGGCCCGCCACCGCCGGACGACCTCGAGGTAGTCGCGCTCGGGAGCGGACAGGTCGGCGGGATCGAGGGCGAACAGCGTGCCGAGCGGGATGTCGGTCAGGTGCAGCGCGGCGACGTGCTCGGGGTGGCGGGCGGCCAGCTGGTGCGCCACCCGGCTGCCGATGTCGCCGCCGGAGACGACGTACCGCTCGTAGCCGAGGTCGGCCATCGTCGCGGCCACCAGGTCGGCCATCACCTCCGTCGTCGTGCCCGGCTCGGTGAGCGGGTCGGAGAACGGGAAGCCGGGCAGCGCCGGCACGACGACGTCGGCGCCGGTCAGCAGCGGCAGGACCCGCTCGTAGCGCAGCACCGAGTCCGGCCACCCGTGCAGCAGGACCACCGCCGGGCCACCCGAGCGCTGCACGACCGCCCGCAGCGCCGAGGACACCCAGGGCCAGGACCGGATGCGCTCCTCGGGACCACGCCAGTCGAAGTCGGCCCAGCGGGCCAGCAGCTCGTCGAGCGCCTCGGTGTCGGTGCCGCGGCTCCACGCCGCGACCTCGGGCACGCGGACGCGGCGGGTCGCGCGGAGCCGCCGCCGCAGGTCCTCCAGCACGGCGTCGTCGACGCGCTCCGGTGCGCTCACCCCACCAGTCTGGAGAACGACGGAGGGCCCGTCCATCTGGACGGGCCCTCCCGGTGGAGCCGCCTCGGGGAATCGAACCCCGGACCTACGCATTACGAGTGCGTCGCTCTGGCCGACTGAGCTAAGGCGGCACGGCTGGTCGTGCTGGTGCGCTCTTGCGAGCACGGTCAGTGAGCTTACAGGACGCGGACGGGTGCCCCCACCCGTGCCCACCTGTCCGCCGGCCGGGAGGCGTCGCCGCGCCCGGGCTGCGGGGGCGAGGATGAGGTCCCGTGGCGCACCTCCTGGACCCGACCGCCCACGCCGACAACTGGTTGTGGGCGTTGTGCGTGCTGCTGGCGGCCGTCGTCGTCGGGGCGCTGCTGCCGGTGCTGCCGACGGGAGCGGTGGTCAGCGCGATGGCGGCGCTGGGGCACCACCGTTCGTGGGTCTCCTTCACCGAGGTGGTCCTGGTCGGGGCGGCCGCGGCCTACGTGGCCGACCTGGTCCTGTACGCGCTGCTGCTGCGCGGGTCGCACACCCGGTGGGGCCGGACGCTGCAGCGCCGCGCCGAACGCCAGGGGCACCTGGACGACCTGGGCCGGCGGCTGTCCCGGCACGACGTCGGCACGCTCACGACGTCCCGGCTGCTGCCGGGGGCGCGGGTGCCGGTGATGGCCGCGGCCGCGGCGACCGACTACCCCCTCGTGCGCTTCGCCGTGGCCGACGTGCTGCCCGTGGCGTGCTGGGCGGTGGCCTACGCCGGGCTCGGGCTGGCCGGGCGCAGCGTCAGCGACCGGCCGTGGGTGGGGGCCCTGGCGGCGGTGGCGTTCGGGGTCGCGGCCTCGGGGGCCGTCACGCTCGTGCGGCGGTGGCGAGCGCGCTGACGTCGGCCGCGGGCAGGGGCCGGGCGAACAGGTACCCCTGGGCGGCGTCGCAGTCGGCCGCCAGCAGCGCCGCCAGCTGCTCGTCGTCCTCCACGCCCTCGGCCACCACGCCCAGGGAGAAGCTGTGCGCCGCGCCGATGACGAGCCGGACCAGGTCGGCGTGCGCGCTGTCCTGGGAGGCCACGAAGCTGCGGTCGATCTTCAGCACGTCCACCGGCAGCCGGGACAGCTGGCCGATCGAGGTGTAGCCGGTGCCGAAGTCGTCGAGGGCGACCTTGACGCCCAGGGCCCGCAGGGCGCGCAGGTGCTCGCGGGCGGTGGGCTCGTCGACCAGCACGGTCTCGGTGATCTCGATCACCAGGCGTTCGGGGACGATCCCGGCGCGGGCCAGGGCCACGGCCACGTCACCCAGCAGCCGGGGCTGGGCCAGGTGCCGGCCGGAGACGTTGACGGCGGCGGTGATGCCGGCCAGCGGTCCGCCCTCGGCGTCCCAGGCGGCCAGCTGTGCGGCCGCCTCGGTCAGCGCCCAGCGGCCGAGGTCGCAGACGAGGTCGGAGTCCTCGGCGACGGGGATGAAGGCGTCGGGGTCGACGGGGCCGTGACCGGGCCGGTGCCAGCGCACGAGCGCCTCGACGCCGGTGACCGCCGAGGTCGTCAGGTCCAGCACGGGCTGGTAGTGCAGGACGAGCTCACCGTCCTCGAGCCCGGCGCGCAGCGCCTCCTCCAGGTCGCTGCGCCGGGCCAGCTCGGTGCGCAGGGCCTCGTCGAAGACGGCGACGGTCCCGCGGCCGGCGGCCTTGGCGCGGTAGGCGGCGACGTCGGCCTCGAGCAGGAGCCGTTCGGCCGAGCCGCCGCCGGCGGGGCTGAGGGCCACCCCGACGCTGGCCCCGACGCGCACCCGGACGCCGGCGTGCCGGCCGGACAGGTCGACCGGGGCGCAGACGGCGTCGATGAGGCGGTTGCCGAGGTCGACCAGACCGGCGTGCCCGTCGTCCTCGTCCCCCGGCCGGTCCACGACGACGACGAACTCGTCCCCGCCGAGCCGCGCGAGGGCGTCCCCCTGCCGCAGGCAGTCCGTCATGCGGGCGCTGACCACCTGCAGCAGTTCGTCCCCGGCCGCGTGGCCGTGGGTGTCGTTGACGGCCTTGAAGTGGTCGAGGTCGACGAACAGCAGCCCGGTCCGGCCACCCACCTGCGCCGTCCGGTGCAGGGAGGCGTCGATGAGCTCGGCCGCCCGGACCCGGTTGGGCAGGGCGGTGAGCGCGTCGTGGGAGGCCTGGTGGGCCAGGACGGCCTGCAGCTGTTCCCGTTCGTGCAGGGCGCTGACCATGCGCCGCACCGAGGCGTGCACGACCTCGCCCAGCGGGCCGTGCACCGGCCGGCGCACGACGTCGGCGTCCAGGGCGCCGTCGGCCACGGCCTGCGCCTGGTCGCGCACCCGGCGCAGGTTGTCGACGGCCACGGCCAGGCCGCGGGCCACCGTGCGCACCTCCACGGGGCCGCTCTCCTCGACGTCGAGGAGGTCGCCGTCGCTGACGGCGCGGGCCTGCTCGGCCAGCCGGCGCAGCGGTGCGGCGATCCAGCGCCGGATCAGCACGGCCGCGGCCAGGGTGCCCAGGACGACGAGGGAGCACACGGCCAGGAGGATCCACAGCGTGCGGCTGGCCCGTTCGGCCGGT
The DNA here is from genome assembly GCF_050871945.1 of Kineococcus deserti. NCBI lineage: Bacteria > Bacillati > Actinomycetota > Actinomycetes > Kineosporiales > Kineosporiaceae > Kineococcus > Kineococcus deserti. The sequence continues at coordinate 205,993 of NZ_JBJLSI010000003.1, forward strand.
CCGCCGGCGGCGTCCACGGCCTGGGCGCCGATCTCGTCGACGACCCGGCGCAGCGACTCGTCGCGGCTGCCGTTGGCCGAGGCCAGCCCCACGAACTGCTCCACGCTGAGGGTCTGCTCCTGCAGCGCGCCGGCCTGCAGGAGCAGGTCCACGTCGCGCGCGCCGGGCTCCCCGGTGGCCTGGGCCCACCGCTGGACCACCTCGGGGGAGCCCTGCGCGACGACCTCGGCGGCGGCGGTGCGGAAACCGCCCCAGGCGGACAGGAACGCGGTCTCGTTCGCCCCGCCGGTGGTGGCGGCGGCGAAGTAGAGGGGAACCTCGACGCTGGCCAGGGCCGAGGCGCGGGAGACCAGCTGCAGGTCGGCCAGCGTGCTGGTGCCGGCGGCGTCGAGGCCCTCGGACCGGGCGGCCTGCAGGAGCGCGCTGACCTGCCCGGCCAGGTCCTGCGCGACCCTCTGGTAGCCGGCGAAGACGTCGGCCAGGTTCGTGCCGCCGGTGGACTCCTCCCGCAGCCGCGCCACGGTGGCCGCCGCGGCCTGGGCCTGCCGTGCCGCCCCGGTGCCGCGGGCCTGCGCGACGGCCTCGTCGGTGCCCCGGCGGGCGGTGGCCAGCTGGGTCTGCAGCGCCGGGCCGGCGAGGGTGGCGACGGAGGACAGCTGGCCGGAGTCGACCCCGACGGAGGTCGCGGTGCCCGGGTCGTCCAGGACGGCCTTGCCCAGGACGGGGACGACCTCGCGTGCCACGGCGGCGCGCAGGGCGTCCAGGGCGACGGCGCTGCTGACGTCGTCGGCGGCGGCCGCGGCGGCCTGCGCGCGGCCGGCCTGGTCGTCGACGGTGTAGGCCATGATCCCGACCAGGCCGACGACGGGGACCAGGACGAGGCCGATGAGGCTGCGCTGCAGCGAACCGGGTCTTCGTCGCCGAGGGCGGGGCAGTGGCACGGAACGCTCCTCGACGGTCCTGCAGGTGCTGGTCCCGCGCCACAGTAGTTGTGACGGTGCGTCGACCGGTAGTCACTCCGAGGTCGACGGTGGCGGCGCCGGGCGGGCGGACACCCGCGCGTGCCTCACGTCACGAGGATCGACGCCGCCGGCAGGTCCGCGGCCGGGACCGGCCGGGCGAACAGGTAGCCCTGCGCCGCGTCGCAGGAGGCCGCCAGCAGCGCCGAGAGCTGGGTGTCCTCCTCCACGCCCTCGGCCACCACGCCCAGGGAGAAGCTGTGCGCGGCGCTGATGAGCAACCGGACGAGGTCGGCGTGCCCGGCGTCGGGGGAGGACACGAAGCTGCGGTCGATCTTCAGCACGTCCACCGGCAGCCGGGACAGCTGGCCGATCGAGGTGTAACCGGTGCCGAAGTCGTCGATGGCGACCCGGACGCCGATCTCGCGCAGCGAGCGCAGGTGCTCCAGCGCCAGCGGCTCGTCGACCAGGACGGTCTCGGTGATCTCGATCGTCAGCCGCGAGGGGACGACGCCGCTGGCGGTCAGGGCGTCGGTGACGTCGTCCAGCAGGTGGGCCTGGGCCAGGTGCCGGCCGGAGATGTTCACCGCCACGCCGAGGCCGGTGCGCTCGCCGCCCTCGCGGTCCCAGCGGACCAGCTGCGCGGTGGCCTCGGCCAGCGCCCACCGGCCCAGGTCGCAGATCAGCGAGGAGGCCTCGGCGACGGGGATGAACGCGTCCGGCGGGACGAGCCCGTGCCCGGGCCGCTGCCAGCGCACGAGCGCCTCGACGCTCCTGGTCCGGCCGGTCTCCAGGTCCAGCACCGGCTGGTAGTACAGGACGAGTTCGCCGGTCTCCAGGCCGTGCCGCAGCGCCGTCTCCAGCTCCGAGCGGGCCGACAGCTCGGCGCGCAGTTCGTCGTCGAAGACCTCCACGATCCCGCGGCCGGCGTTCTTGGCGCGGTAGACGGCCGCGTCGGCGTCCTGCACGAGCCGTTCGGCGTCCAGGGCGCCGGGGGCGCTGACCGCCACGCCGATGCTGGCGCCGACGCGCACGTGCTGGGCCTGGGGCAGCCCGGCCAGGGCGACGGGGGCGCTGACGGCGGCGATGAGACGCTGCCCGAGGTCGACCAGGCCCTTCTCGTCCTCCACCCCCTCGACCAGGACGACGAACTCGTCCCCGCCGAGCCGGCACACGACGTCGCCGCCGCGGACGGTGTCGTGCATGCGCGTGGCCACGGTGCGCAGGAGCTCGTCGCCGGCGGCGTGGCCGAAGCTGTCGTTGACGGCCTTGAAGTGGTCGAGGTCGACGAACAGCAGCCCGACCCGGCCCCCGTTGCCGTGCTGGCGGGCCGCGCGGTGCAGGGCGCGGCCGGCGAGTTCGAGGGTCTGGGCGCGGTTGGGCAGTTCGGTCAGCGCGTCGTGGGCGGCCTGGTGGGCCAGGTCCGCCTGCAGCCGCTCGCGTTCGTGGAAGGCGGCCAGGACCTGGGTGACCGAGGCGTGCACGACCTCGCCCAGCGGGCCGGGCACCGGGGTGCGGACGACCTCGGAGTCCAGGTCGCCCGCCGCGATGGCCCGGGCCTGGGCGCGGACCTGCCGCAGGCTGTCGACCGCCGCGGACAGGCCCTGGGCCACCACGCGGACCTCGGTGGGGCCGTTCTCGGAGACGTCGACCAGCTCGCCGGCGGCCACGGCGCGGGCCTGCCCGGCCAGCCGGCCCAGCGGCCCGGCGATGACCCGGCGCACGACCAGGGTGCCGGTCAGGGTCGCCGCCACGACCAGCCCGCACAGGACGAGCAGCCGCTGCAGCTGGCCGCGGGCCTCGTCGGACTGCCGCTGGGCCTGGTCGACGACGTTCGCGGCGGCCCCGGTCAGGACCTCACGCAGGTCCTCGTCGCGCTGGGCCGCGTCGAGGGCGAGGGCGGTCAGGTCGGCCGGGTCGGGTGGTGCGCCACCGGAGGTCCCGTCGAGGGCTGCGCTGTCGAGCACCTCGGCCAGCTGCCGGGCCGCCTGCGTCCCGGTGGCCGCCCGCCAGGCCGCGACCACGGCCGGCTCGGACAGGGTCGAGACGTCGGCCGCGGCCTGCCGGTAGGCGCCCCAGACCTTCAGGAACTGCGCGCGGTCGACGGTCTGCGCCCGGGCGACGGTGGCCAGGTAGGAGGAGATCTCCAGGCTGGCCAGGCCGGTGGCCCGGGAGGTGCGCTGCAGGTCGGCCAGGGCGGTGGCCAGCTCACCGTCCAGCCCCAGCGCGCGGGCGGTGCGCAGGTGCCCGTTGACCTCGCCGGCCAGGTCGGCCAGCAGGTCGTCGTAGCGGGAGTAGCCGGCGTCGAGGTCGGTCCGGATCGTCTCGCGGGCGGCGTGCAGGGCGAGGGCGGCCTCGCGGGCGGTGTCGGCGGCGAGCCCGGAGGCGGCGGTCGTGACGGCCGTGTCCGTGGCGACCGTGCTGTCGACGGCGGCGGCCTGGCCGCCGACGACGCCGAGGTTGGCCCCCAGGACCGGGACGACCTCCTGGGCCACGGCGCTGCGCAGGCCGTCGAGCGCGACGGCGGCCTGCACCTCGGCCAGGGCGGTCTCGGCGTCGCGGGCGTGCCCCAGCCGGTCGTCGACCGAGACCGCGGCGACGGCGGACAGCCCCAGGACGGGGACGAGCACGAGGCCGAGCAGGGTGGACTGCAACGGGCGCGACTTCCTCGTCGTGCGGGCCCGGGCCGGGTGCGATGCGGTCACGTCAGCGCTTCGGCCCGGCCGCCGGAGCTGTTGAGCGCCGGCGGCCACAACCACCCGGTTGCCACGAAACCCCTGGAACGGCAAGGGGTTCGCTTCTAGAAGTCAGGGCTTGAGCAGCACCTTCAGTGCCCCGGAACGGGCGGCGAGGACGTCGAGCGCCTGCTGGGCCTCGGCGAGGTCGAACTCGTGGGTGATCAGCGGGGCCGGGTCCAGGACGCCGGCGGAGAACGCGCGCACGGCGTAGGCCCAGGCACGGGTCGGGGCGCCGAAGACGGTCAGGACGTGCACGTTGCGCGAGACCAGGTCCAGGGAGGACAGGTCGTCGGCGTCCTGCGCGGGGATGCCGGTCAGGACCACCCGGCCGCCGCGCCGGGTCAGCCGGACCGACGTTCGGGCGACGCCGGGAACGCCCGCGGCCTCGATGACGGCGTCGAAGGTCCCGTCCGCCAGCGTGCCCGCGTCGGGGGTGTAGTGCGCCGCGCCGCAGGTCGCCGCCAGCTCGCGGCGGTCCTCGTTGTGGTGCACCACGGTCACCTGGCAGCCGGCGCCCGCGAGCAGCTGCACGCACAGCAGGCCCAGCGTGCCGGCGCCCACGACGGCGACCTTGGAGCCGGCGCTGACGTCGGCCAGCAGGACGGCCTCGGCCACGCAGGCCGCCGGCTCGATGCCGGCCGCGGCGCGCAGGTCGGCGCCCTCGGGCAGCAGGTGCAGGTAGCGGGCCGGGATCGTCAGCCAGGTCGACCAGCCGCCGGGCAGGGTGAACCCGGTCTCCTCGTACGCCTGCGCCCAGCCCTCGGTGTCGCCCTCGACCGAGCTCGGGGTGCCCTCGGCCGTGCGGATGCCCTGGCCGACGACACCACGGCCGACGATGCCCTCGGGCACCCCCGGCCCCACCTCGCGCACCGTGCCGGACCACTCGTGGCCGGGGACGACGGGGTAGCGGACGAACTCGGCGGGACGGGTGCCGGCGAAGACCTCGCGGTCGGAGCCGCAGATGCCGCAGTAGGCGATCTCCACCAGCGCCTCACCCGGTCCGGGGGCGGGGACGTCGACGTCGTCGAGGAGTTCGAGGTAGCCGGGCTCGGTGATGCGGACCGCTCGGCCGCTGCGCTGCGTCATGGCCGCAACGTAGCCGGTGGCCCGGTGCGGGGCGGGAATGGGCCGTCCGGGGGACCGGATCGGGCCGGACGGGTGGTCGTGCCGGGCCGAACGGGGGGACCTGGTTGAGCCGAACAGGGGACCGGACTGGGCCGAACGGGGGAGGTGGTGACCGCGGGCACAGGTGTCTGCCAGGATCCGGCACCATGTCCAGCAACCTGACCCCACCGTCTCTGCCGGTGCAGGAAGGGGCGGCGCCGGCGACGGTGACCCTCCGGCGGCAACGGGTCTCCACGCACTCGGTGCACGCCGTCCGGGCGCTGGCCGCCGTCCTCGTCGTGGTCGCCCACCTCACCGGGCCGGTGGGGTTCGAGGGCAAGGTCTTCGACGGCGGGCCGGGCGCCTTCGCCTGGCTGCGCGAGGCGACCGTCGGCATCGGGGTCGACGTCTTCCTCACCCTCAGCGGGTTCTTCCTCGTGCTGACCGCGGCCGGGCCGCGGCTGGGCGAGCGCAGCGTCGGGACGTCGCTGTGGCGCCGGCTCGTCCGCGTCCTGCCGCTGTACTGGCTGGCCACGCTGGGGGTCCTGGCCATCGCCGTGGTGATGCCGGGGGAGGTCAACGGCAACCAGGAGCACGCCCCCGACGTCCTGGCCTCCTTCCTGCTGCTGCCGCAGCCGGGACTGCCGCTGCTGCTGGTCGGCTGGACGCTGACCCACATCGTGGCGTTCTACCTGGTCTTCCACCTCGGTCTGCTGACCCGCAGCTCCCGCGGGCTGTGGAGCGTCCTGGCCGCGTGGGCGGTCGTGGTGCTGGTGGTCAACGTGGTGCTGCGGGTGTCGCCCGAGGGCACCGGTGGCCCGGCACTGGCCGCGCTGGGCAGCCTGTTCAACCTGCACCCGCTGCTGGGGGCGCTGCTGGCGCAGCTGCTGCTGTCCGGGGTCCGCGCCCACGGTCGCGCGGCCCTGGCGGTGGGGGCGCTGGCGCTGGCGGCCCTCACCGGGCTGCGGCTGGTGCCGGGGTTCGACGGGACGAGCCAGGACTACCGGTTCTTCGGCACGACGGTGGCGGTCTGCGTGTTCCTGTACGGCCTGGTCGTGCTGGAGCAGCGCCGCGGGTGGCGCAGCCCGCGGTTCCTGACGTCGGTGGCGACGTCCTCGTACTCGCTGTACCTCGTGCACGTCCCGCTGCTGGGGGCGCTGGCCGCGGTGCTGGCCCGGTTCGGGCTGCCCGGCGCCGTGCCCCTGCGCGTGCTGGTCGTGCTCGCCGTCCTGGCGGCGTGCCTGGGCGTCGCGCACCTGGTGCACCGCTGGATCGAGGCGCCGATGACGCGCTGGCTCGGCGACCGGGCGCCGGTCAGGGCGCGGGGCGCTCGGCCCGCTCGATGACCTCGGTCAGCGCGGCGACGAGGCGGTGGGCCTCGGGCAGGGACAGCTGGGCGATGTCGCCGATGAACACGCGCGGGCCGAAGCGGCGCAGGACGGTCTGCCCGCCTTCGGCGTAGGCCAGGTCGGTGGACTCCAGCCGCACCGGGCAGGGGCGCTCGGCGCCCTCGTCACCTTCGAGCGGGACGACCCGCGCCTCGAAGCTGTGCAGCCAGCCGCCTTCGACCTCCAGTCCTCTGGAGGCCCACGCCGGAGCGTCCCAGCGGATGACCTGGATCGAGTCGTCCGCCACCTGCGCGGTCGTGCGCTGGTCGTCCATCGGCGCTCCAGACTGAGTAGTAGTGCTGACGGTGAGCAAGTGGTTGCACACAGTTCCACCGCCAGCCTGCCAGACCTGTGAAGATTCCGCGCCGTGTTCGGCAGAACACTCTCAGTTGATCATGGAAGGTGCTGGCGCCGCCCGCCGCGGAGGCGCCCGCCAGGGAGTTGCCGAAGCGTTCACCGCGGCGGCACCATCGGGACGTGCTCCCACCGCTGGTCGTGCTCGACCCGTTCTGGCCGAGCCGACGCGAGTACCTGTTCGACGGGTGGTGTCGGCGGTCCTGACCCGCCCCGACCCCCGTCCCGCCTGCACGAAGGACCTCGCGTGAGCACCGAACAGACCCCTGCCGTCGACCCCGCCTCCTGGAGCTTCGAGACCCTCCAGGTCCACGCCGGGCAGACCCCGGACCCGACCACCGGCGCCCGCGCGCTGCCGATCTACCAGACGACCAGCTACGCCTTCCGGGACACCGACCACGCCGCGGCGCTGTTCGGGCTCACCGAGCTCGGCAACATCTACACGCGGATCATGAACCCGACGCAGGACACCGTCGAGCAGCGCATCGCCGCGCTCGAAGGCGGCATCGGCGCCCTCCTCGTCGCCTCCGGCCAGGCCGCCGAGACGCTGGCGATCCTCAACATCGCCTCCGCCGGCGACCACGTCGTCTCCTCCCCCCGGCTGTACGGGGGGACCTACAACCTCTTCCACCACACGCTGCCCAAGATGGGCATCTCGGTCAGCTTCGTGGACGACCCCGACGACGCCGCCTCGTGGGCGGCGGCCGTGCGCCCGGAGACCAAGCTGTTCTACGGCGAGACGATCTCCAACCCCGCCGGTGACGTCCTCGACCTCGAGGTCGTCGCCGGTGTGGCGCACGAGCACGGCGTCCCGCTCGTCGTCGACAACACCATCGCCACGCCCTACCTGGTCCGCCCCTTCGAGCACGGCGCCGACGTCGTCGTGCACTCGGCGACGAAGTACCTCGGCGGCCACGGCACGGCCGTCGCCGGCGTCGTCGTCGACTCCGGCCGCTTCGACTGGGCCGCCTCGGGCCGCTTCCCCGGCCTCACCACGCCCGACCCGAGCTACCACGGCGTCGTGTTCACCGACGCCGTCGGCCCGGCCGCCTTCCTCACCAAGCTGCGGGTGCAGCTGCTGCGCGACCTCGGCCCGGCGATCGCCCCGTTCAACGCCTTCCTCATCGCCCAGGGCCTGGAGACGCTGTCGCTGCGGGTCGAGCGGCACGTGCAGAACGCCCAGGCGGTGGCGCGCTTCCTGCAGGGGCGCGACGACGTGCTCCGCGTCAACTACGCCTCGCTGGAGTCCTCGCCCTGGCACGCGCAGGCCCGCAAGTACGCGCCCAAGGGTTCCGGGGCGGTGCTGGCGTTCGAGATCGCCGGCGGCCTGGCCGCCGGCAAGGCGTTCGTCGACGCGCTCGTGCTGCACAGCCACGTCGCCAACATCGGCGACGTGCGCTCCCTCGTGGTGCACCCGGCCTCGACGACGCACAGCCAGCTGACCGAGGCCGAGCAGCTGGCCTCCGGGGTCACCCCGGGGCTGGTGCGGCTGGCCGTCGGCATCGAGAACCTCGACGACATCCTCGCCGACCTGCGGGTCGGGTTCGCGGCCGCGGCCTCCGTCGCGGCCGCCGTGTCCGCCTGAGCCCCACGCATCGGGGACACTGGGTGGTCGAGGTCGAGGGGTTGAGCGCAGGAGTGGTGGTCGTCGACGTGGTGGGTGCCCGGCAGCTGGACGTCCCGGAGCAGGTGTCGCGCGCGCTGGCACCCCCGGCCCCGCCGGCGTCGGGGGGCTGGCGCGAGGGCGACCCGGTCGGCCGCCGGCGCTTCGCCGACGTCGGTGACCTCCCGCTGCAGCTGGGGGGCGTGCTCCCGGGCGTGCGGATCGCCTACGAGACCTGGGGGACGCTGAACGCCGACGGCTCCAACGCCGTGCTCGTCGAGCACGCCCTGACCGGTGACACCCACGTCACCGGCGAGGCCGGCCCCGGGCACCCCACGGCCGGCTGGTGGTCGGCGCTCGTCGGCCCGGGCAAGGCGCTGGACACCGACGAGTGGTTCGTCGTGGCCGCCAACGTCCTCGGCGGCTGCCAGGGGTCGACGGGTCCCTCCTCGTTCCGGCCCGGCACCACGCTGCCGTGGGGGTCGGCGTTCCCGCGCATCACCGTCGGCGACCAGGTCGCGGCCGAGGTGCGGCTGGCCGACCAGCTCGGCATCGCCCGCTTCGCCGCCGTCCTCGGCGGGTCGATGGGCGGCATGCGGTCGCTGGAATGGGCTGCGGCCCGACCCGACCGGGTCGGTGCGGCGCTCGTGCTGGCCTCGGCGGCCGCCGCCACGGCCGACCAGATCGGCGGCCAGAGCGCCCAGATCACCGCCATCGTCTCCGACCCGGGCTGGTGCGGCGGGGACTACCACTCCCGCCCCGACGGGCAGGGCCCGCACACCGGGCTCGGGCTGGCCCGGCGCCTGGCGCACCTGTCCTACCGCACGGCCGCCGAGCTCGACGTCCGCTTCGGCCGCGCGGCCCAGTTCGGCGAGGACCCGCTGTCACCGACCGCGCCGGGCCGCTACGCCGTGCAGAGCTACCTCGACCACCACGCCGACAAGCTCGTGCGCCGCTTCGACGCCGGCTCCTACGTCGCGCTGACCGACGCCATGAACACCTGGGACGTCGGCTTCGGCCGCGGCGGGACGCAGGCCGCGCTGGCCGCGATCACCGTGCCGCTGGTCGTCGTGGCCGTCGACTCCGACCGGCTCTACCCCGTCGCCGACTCCCGGCGCATCGTCGAGGCTGCGCCCGCGGTGGTCGGCGGGTTGCGGCTGGTGACGTCGGCCTCCGGTCACGACGGCTTCCTGCTCGAAGCCGACCAGATCGCACCGCTGGTCACCGAGACCCTGGCGCGCGGCGCCCGCTGACGCACCGCAGTGCTCGATCACCGCAGTGCTTGATCACGGTGGGGGTGCCGCCGTCCAGGCCTCCCGTGATCGAGCACTGCGGTGATCAGGCACTCTGCTGCGCAGGCGGTGGGTCAGACTGGTCGTGATCTTGCCGATGGGGAGTCGTGCGCGCAGTCGACGACCTCCCCGTCCGGATCAAGATCACCGCGGTCATCGCCGTCATGGCCGTCGTCTCCCTCGTCATCGGGGCCGTCGGCGTCAGCCGCGTCCTGGAGCTGCGCTCGGCGATGGAGGCCAACCAGCGCCTGCACGTCGCCCCGCGCACCGACCTCGCCGACGCCCAGCGCTGGTTCCAGGCCACCAAGACCCGCGTCATCGAGTACGGGCCCGTGGCCGAGGCCGACCGCGCCAAGATCCTGACCCAGCAGGACGAGTACAAGGCCAAGCTCGAGGCGTCGCTGGCCGCCTACGAGCCGTTCGTCGTCGACGAGGCCGCCATGGCCGACGCGCAGGAGACGCTCGACGCCTACTGGGCCGCCTTCGAGGCGATCAAGCCCGTCGCCGCCCAGGGCCCGCAGGCCTACGAGGCCGCCTACGTCGACCAGGTCCGCGACCTGACGACCCGGTTCCTCGACGACATCTCCGCCGAGAACGACGAGCAGACCCAGCTCGGCGCCGCCGCCGTCGCCGAGGCCCGGGACGCGGCCACCTCCACCGTCACGGTCATCGTCGTGGTCGGTCTGGTGGGCCTGGCCCTGGCCACCGTGCTGGCGCTGGTCGTGGGCTCGACGATCGTGCGCCGCGTGCAGCGGCTGCGGGACTCGGCGCTCGCGCTGGCCGACGGCGACCTGACCCACGACGTCGAGGTCGACTCCACCGACGAGCTCGGTGACACCGCCCGCGCGCTGAACACCGCGCTGGCCAACCTGCGCTCGCTGCTGGCCGCCGTCGGCGAGTCCTCCACCGCGGTCTCCGCGGCCACCGAGGAGATGACCGCCACCTCGGCCAGCATCGCCGAGTCCGCCCACCGCACCTCGGCCCAGGCCCAGCTCGTGGCCGCCGCCGCGGGCGAGGTGTCCGGGAACCTGCAGACCGTCGCCGCCAGCGCCGAGGAGATGGGCGCCTCCATCTCGGAGATCGCGGGCGGCACCACCGACGTCGCCCGCGTCGCCGGGACCGCCGTCGGCCTGGCCGACGCGACCAACACCACGGTCTCGGCGCTGGGGGAGAGTTCGCGCGAGATCGGTGACGTCGTGCGCGCCATCACCGCCATCGCCGAGCAGACCAACCTGCTCGCGCTCAACGCGACCATCGAGGCCGCCCGCGCCGGGGACGCCGGCAAGGGGTTCGCCGTCGTCGCCGGCGAGGTCAAGGAACTGTCCGTCCAGACCGCGCAGGCCACCGAGGACATCGCCCGCCGCGTGCAGCGCATCCAGGAGGACGCCTCCTCGGCCGCCGCGGCCATCGCCGAGATCGCCGGCGTCATCAACCAGATCTCCGACCACCAGAGCACCATCGCCTCGGCCGTGGAGGAGCAGACCGCCACGACCTCGGAGATGAACCGCAACGTCGCCGACGCCGCCGCCGGGTCCGGTCAGATCGCCGAGAACGTCGGCTCGGTGGCCGAGGCCGCCGCCGTCACCAGCGAGGGCGCCGCCCAGACCCGGGTGGCCGTGCAGGAACTGGCGACGACGGCCGTGCAGCTGCGCGAGCAGGTCGGCCGGTTCCGCGTCTGAACCGGACGGCCTAGACCGTCACGTCGGCCACCTGCCCGTCCACGACGGGTGGGTGGCCGTCCTGCTGCGAAGGCCGGTCCGTCGGCTCGTGGTGGGCCGCGGCCGCGTTCGGGTCGGCGCGGCCCCACTCCCGCTCCACGTCGTCGATCAGCGCCTCCAGGTAGGACCGCAGCTGCGTGCGGCAGGCCTGGCCGAACGCCTGCAGGTAGGCCACCTCCTCCTCGAGCCGGCGCGCGTCCGGTGCCTGCTGCGGGGCGGCGGTGCGCGCGACGGCGGCCAGCGCCGCCGCCTCCCGCAGCACGGTGTCGGCCTCGGTGCGGGCCTGCGCCACCACCTGCTCGTACCGCTCGCGCGCCTCCCCGGTCACGCGGCGGCTGAACTCCTCGGCCTCCGCGACGTACTGGTCGGCCGTCTGCTGGGCCGCGGCCAGGATGTGCACGGCCTGGACCGACACCTCCTCCTCCCGCGGCGGCCGCGGCTCCTGCGCGCGGGCCCGCGCCTGCTCGAGCTCGCGGCGCAGGGCGTGCACCTGGCCGTCCAGGTCGGCCTTCTCCGCCGCCAGCCGCGTCAGCTCCTGCTCGACCAGCCGGCGGAACGCGTCGACCTCACCGTCCGCGTACCCCGGGTCCCGCCGGCTGGCGCGGGTGAAGGCGGCACCGTGCACGGCGGCGGCGGTGAGCCGCTCACCTCCCTGCTGGCTCACGAGGAGACCTCCCCTTCGGCGCGGGAACTCGGACGGCTGGGGCTGAACGTCTCGGTGTGCAGCCGCTCCGGTGGCAGGCCCTGCCCGGTCAGGGCCGCGGCGACCGCGCGCACCAGGGCCCCCGGCCCCGCCACGAAGACCTCCCGGCTCGTCCACGGGCCCCGGGACTCCAGGACGTCGGCGAGCTCGCCGTCCTCGTCCGGCACGGCGGGGGTGAGGGTCAGCCACGGGAACTTCTCGGCCAGCTCCAGCAGCGCCGGCAGGTCGTACGGCTCACCGGCCAGGACGAGGTCGGCCCGGCGTGCCGGGCCGGTGCGGGCGACCTCGTCGAGCAGGGCCTTCAGCGGTGCCAGCCCCGTTCCACCGCCGACCAGCAGCAGGTCGCGGTCCGAGGCCGCCGGCAGCGTGAACCGCCCCAGCGCCGGACCCAGCCGCAGCACGTCACCGGGGGCCAGCTGCCAGGCCAGCGCCGTGCTGACCGGCCCGCCGTCGTGCGCCTCGACGTGCAGCTCCAGGACCCCGTCGGGACGGGGCGCGTTCGCCGGCGCGTAGTACCGCCACAGCCGTGGCCGCAGCCCCGTCTCCACCGAGATCGACTGACCCGCCCGGAACGGCAGCTCCTGGCGCGGGCGGACCTGCAGGACCGTGACGCCCAGCGTGCGGCGCTCGCAGGTCAGGACGTCGGCCTCCCACCAGGGCGGGGCGTCCGAGGCCTGCTCGGCGGCCTCGACCATCACCCGGGCCACCAGCTCGTAGGCGGCGGCCCAGTCGGCGGCGAGGGCGTCGTCCCACTCGTCGTCGAAGTGCGCCAGCGTGGCCAGCAGGCTGGCGCCCACCGCCGGGTAGTGCGCGGCGACGGTGCCGAACTTGCGGTGGTCCCGGCCCAGGCCCTGCAGCACCGGGACGAGCGTGTCGAGGTCGTCGACGAGGGCGACGACCTGCCCGAGGGCGGCGAACAGGCGGTCGCGCTGGGTCGCCATCGAGACCGGGAACAGCGCCCGCGTCTCGGGGTGGGTGACGAACAGGTGGGAGTAGAACCACAGCGGGGCATCGTCGCCGGCCTGCTCGGCCTTGCGGAAGCTGCGCCGCATCCGGGGGACGTCCACCGTCGTCCTCAGTCGACGCCGACGGGACTCGTGCCGTCCTGCGCGGGGTCCTGCGCGCGGTCCTGCACGATGTCGCCGCGGTGGGCGGTGAGCGCCGCACCCACCGCCTCCACGTCGGCGGGCGCCACCCCCAGGTCGGTGAGGGTGCCGGCCAGGTGCTCCACCACGCGGTCGAAGTCCCCGGCGGTGATCCCGAGCCGGGCGTGCGCCCGGGACAGGTCCCGGCCCGCGTAGTGCGCCGGTCCACCCGTCACCTGCGACAGCAGCGCCGTCTGGTGGCGCCGCAACGTCGCCATGTCCGTGCCGGCGAAGTAGGGGGCCAGCTGCGGGTCGGCCACGACGCGCTCGTAGAACGCCTCCACGGCCGCGCCGATCCCGGCGGTACCGCCGAGCCGCTCGTACAGGGACGGCTCCGGCTGCGTCGCCGCGGGCACCTCCAGGGCGCCGGCCAGCTGGTCGCGCAGTCGCGCCACTCCCGCGCGGACCTCCGCCTCGGCGCCCTGCAGCCGCGCGACCTCGGCCCGGGCCAGGTCCAGCTGCTCGCGACCGGCCCGTTCCAGGGCCTCGGCGTGCGCCCGGGCCTCGGCGACCAGGCGGGCGGCGGTCTCCTGCGCCTCGGCGATCGCGGTGTCGGCGCACCGCTGGGCGATCTGCAGGAGCCGCGCGGCCTGCTCGTGGGCGGGGGCCTCGGCGGTCACCGCGGGCTCCTGGACGGACCGGACATTCGGCACTCCTGGGGATCGGGGGTGTGCCGGAACGTAGGCGGCACCCCGTTCCCCGGGGAAGCAGCCCGGTCACGGATGTCAGGTTCACGACGTGAGCACACGAGGACCCCCCGACAGGGGGGTGTCGGGGGGTCCGGATCGCGAGGTGCCTCAGGGGGTCGTCGCGGCGACCCGCTCCCTCTCGCGCACGTCGGTGCCGTGGCCGGGGTCCATCGACGCCTCGTCGAAGGGCGCCCGGCCGGCCAGGACCTCGGTGATCCGCTCGGTGTCCAGCGTCCGGCTCCAGGTCGCGATGACCAGGGTGCCGACGGTGTTGCCGATGAAGTTGGTCACCGCACGGGCCTCGGACATGAACCGGTCGATGCCGACGATGAGCCCGACCCCGTCCAGCAGGGCGGGCTTGTGCGAGGCCAGGCCGCCGGCCAGCGTCGCCAGCCCGGCGCCGGAGACGCCCGCGGCGCCCTTGGAGGCGATGACCATGAACACCAGCAGCGAGATCTGCTCGGAGACCGACAACGGCGTGCCCAGCGAGTTGGCGATGAACAGCGAGGCCATCGTCAGGTAGATCGCGGTGCCGTCGAGGTTGAAGGAGTACCCCGTCGGGACGGTGATGCCGACGGTCGACCTGCTGACGCCGGCGTGCTCCATCTTCGCGATGAGCCGCGGCAGGGCCGTTTCCGAGCTCGACGTGGAGACGATGAGCAGGAGCTCGCGGGCCACGTACTTCAGGACCTTGAAGATGTTCAGCTTCGAGACGAACCGCAGCAGCAGCCCGAGCACGACGAAGATGAACAGCGCACAGGTGACGTAGAACCCGACCATCACCACGGCCAGCGCCTTGAGGGCGTCGACGCCGGTGGAGCCGACGACGGCCGCGATCGCGCCGAAGGCACCGATCGGGGCGACCCACATGACCATCGCCAGCACCTTGAAGACGACCTTCTGCGCGACCTCGATCGCCCGCAGCGCCTTCTGGCCGGCCTCGCCCAGGCCCTGGATCGCGAACCCGACCAGCAGCGCCACGAACAGCGCCTCGAGCACCGACCCGTCGGTGAGGGAGGCCACCAGCGAGGTCGGGATGATGCCCAGCAGGAAGTCGACGGTGCTGCCGCCCTCCTCGGCCGCCTCGGCCCGCTCGGCGCCCTCGCTGCGCAGTTCGTCGGTCAGCTGCAGGTCGGTGACCGGCAGCAGGTTGCCGACGACCAGGCCGATGACCAGGGCGAAGGCGCTCATCACGACGAAGTACAGCAGCGCCGTGCCGCCGACCTTGCCGACCTGCGCGGCCGCGCGCACCGAGCCGATCCCCAGCACGATCGTGCAGAAGATCACCGGGGCGATCATCATCTTGACGAGGTTGACGAACCCGTCGCCGAGCGGCTTCAGCGCCACCCCGGCGTCGGGGAAGATCAGGCCGACCGCGATGCCGAGGGCGACCGCGACGATCACGGCGATGTACAGGAAGTGGGTCCGGTCGCGCTTCTTCGCGACCGGCCCGCCGGCTGACTGGCTCTGAGCGCCTGTGCTCATGGGACCCTCTCGCTGGGTTCTCTCGACGGGGGGAACGGTTCTGGAGGTGATGGTGGTCACACCCTCGGGCGGACGACCCGCTTCCGGTCGTTTCGTTCACTGGACCCTGGCGTCCCGGGTGCTCCTCCTCCAGCTCCTCGTGGCCTGCCTCGTCCTGCTCGGCGCGACCGCGGCCTTCGGCTGGCAGCTGCGCACCGACACCCGCCGTGACGCCACCGTCGAGGTCACCGACGTCGCCGTCGCCGTCGCGGTCTCGCCCGAGGTGCGCGACGGGCTCTCGGACCCCGCGACGGCGGACCGGGCCGCCATCGCCACCTACGTCGAGGCCGTCCGGCAGGGCACCGGCGTCGACTTCATCACCGTCATGGACCGCGACCGCGTCCGCTGGACGCACCCCGACCCCGACCGGATCGGCGGGCAGTTCCTCGGCCACACCGACGAGGCGTTCGCCGGCGGCCGCGTCGTGGAGACCTACACCGGGACGCTGGGACCCTCGGTGCGGGCCGTGCTGCCCGTGCGCGGGCCCGGCGACGCCGTCGTGGGCGCCGTCGCCGTCGGGGTCACCACGCGCTCGGTCACCGGCGACCTGCTCGACCGGCTGCCCGTGCTGCTGGCCGCCCTCGCGCTGGCCTTCGCGCTGTCCGCCGCCGGCAGCTGGGCCCTGTCGCGCTGGGTCCGCCGCCGCACCCACGGCCTGGAACCGGCCGACCTGACCCGGCTGTGGGAGGTCAACGACGCCGTCCTGCACTCCCTGCGCGAGGGCCTCGTCGTCCTCGACCCGGCCGGGCGCGTGCAGGTCGTCAACGACGAGGCCCGGCGGCTGCTGCCCGGAACCCGGTTCCCGCCCGCGCTGCAGCGGCTGCTCGACGCCGACCAGGACGTCGTCGACGACGTCCAGGTCACCGACGACCGGGTGCTGGTCGTCAACCGGCTCGACGCGCACTGGGAGGGCCGACGCGTCGGCACCGTCGTCACCCTGCGCGACCACACCGAGCTGCAGGCCCTGATCCGCGACCTCGACGCCGTCCGCGGCCTGGCCGAGGCGCTGCGCTCGCAGGCGCACGAGGCCGCCAACCGGCTGCACGTCGTCGTGACCCTC
Organism: Kineococcus deserti; assembly: GCF_050871945.1. Taxonomy (NCBI): domain Bacteria; kingdom Bacillati; phylum Actinomycetota; class Actinomycetes; order Kineosporiales; family Kineosporiaceae; genus Kineococcus; species Kineococcus deserti. The sequence goes on from NZ_JBJLSI010000003.1 coordinate 222,270, forward strand.
GTCGAAGCGGGCCAGCCCGCCCGGGCTGTCGAGTTCGCCACCGCCGAACTGGCTGCGGCGCAGCAGCTCACCGACCTCGTCGTCGCCGACGTCGCCGACCCGGCCGTCGCCGCGCTGCTCATCGGCAAGTCCGCGCAGGCCGCCGAACGCGGCGTCGAGCTCGAGGTCGAACCCGACACCGCCCTGGCGGACGGGCTGCTGCCGGCGCGCGACCTGGTCACGGTCGTGGGCAACCTCGTCGACAACGCCGTCGAGGCCGCGCTGGAAGGTGCCGAGCCGCGGTGGGTGCGGGTGCTGATCACGGGGTCGGGAGGAGCGGTGGAGGTGCGGGTGACGGACTCGGGGGAGGGGCTGCCCGCGGGGTGGCTGGAGCAGGCCATGCAGCGCGGGTGGTCGCGCAAGGAGCAACGGCTCGCCCCCGGGGGTGCGCACGGGCTGGGCCTGGCGCTGGTCGGGCAGGTCGTGCGCCGGCACGGCGGGACGATCGCGGTGGAGGAACCCGTGACGCTCGACGACGGCGGCGGCACCGTCGTGGTGCGGCTGCCCGTGGTGGCCCCGTGATCCGGGTGCTGGTCGTCGAGGACGACCCGCTGCTCGCGGCCGGGCACGCCGAGAAGGTGTCCAGCGTCCCCGGGTTCGAGGTCGTCGCCGCCGTCAACTCCGGCCGCGAGGCGCTCGCGGCCGTCGGCGCGGCCGGGGCGCGGACGCCCGTCGACCTGGTGCTGCTGGACATGACGCTGCCCGACGTCGACGGTCTGCAGGTGCTGCGCGCGTTGCGCGCGGCCGCCGTCCCCGCCGACGTCATCGCCGTCACCGCCGCCCGCGACCCCGGCGTCGTGCGGCAGGCGCTGTCGATGGGTGTCGTGCAGTACCTGCTCAAACCCTTCTCGTCCGCGGCGCTGGAGGACCGGCTGCGCGCCTACGCCCGGTTCCGCGCCGACGTCGCCGCCGCCTCCGGCGAGCACGGCATCGACCAGCAGGCCATCGACGAGGCGCTGTCGCAGCTGCGCACCGCGAGCACCCCCGGTCGAGGCGTCGCCGCGCCGACGCTGCAGACCGTCGTCGCCGCGTTGCGCGAAGCGCCGGCGGCGCAGGGCCTGTCGGCCGCGGAAGTGGCGGCGGTGACCGGGTTGTCGCGGGTCAGCGCGCGGCGCTACCTCGAGCACCTGTCCGCCGCCGGCCGGGTGCGCCGCGAACCCCGGTACGGCGGTTCGGGCCGTCCCGAGCTGGCCTACCTGCCCACCTCCGCGTTGTGACCGCGGAGCCCGCCGAGGTCGACTCCCCTCCGGGTCGACCTCGGCGCGGACTCCCCACCCGCGCAGGGCGCGTCCCGTCGCCGGGACACCGTGGCGATCGTACCGACCACCCGGCCTGCACCGGCCCGGCCACGGCTCTCAGCGGGGGGCGTCGAGCGCGGCGAGCCACTCCTCCGCCGGGCCCACCGGGTCCGGCGGCGCGGCGGCGAGGTCGGCGGGCGGGACGGGGCGGCCGAACAACCAGCCCTGCGCGAGCGTGCCACCCATCCCGACCACCAGGTCGGCCTGCTCCCGGGTCTCCACGCCCTCGGCGACGACCTGCAGCCCCAGGGTGTGCGCCAGCGAGATCAGGGCCTGCAGCATGCCGGCCCGCCGCGGGGAGGAGGTGATGTCGGCCATGAAGACGTTGTCGAGCTTGAGGTAGTCGGCCGGCAGCGTGTCGAGCCGGCTGAACGCCGAGTAGCCCGTCCCGAAGTCGTCGATGGCGACCGACACCCCGTGCGCGCGCAGGTCCTCGAGGGCCGCGAGCGCCTGGCCCGAGGACCCGTCCAGCAGGCTCTCGGTGACCTCGACGACGAGCAGGTCGGCCGACCAGCCGCTGGCGCGGACGATCTCCAGGACCCGCTGGGGGTAGTTCTCCGAGGTCAGTTCGCGGCCGGAGACGTTGACGGTCAGGAGCAGGTCGCGCCCCCAGGCGTCGCTGACCTCGCGGGCCCCGCGGCAGGCGTCGGCCAGCACGGCCAGGCCCATGTCGAAGATCAGCCCGGTGGTCTCGGCGACGGGGACGAATTCGGCGGGGGAGACGATCTCGCGGTCGGGGTGCACCCAGCGGGCCAGCGCCTCGACGCCGACGACGTCACCGGTCGAGGGCGAGACGATCGGCTGGAACCAGGCCCGCACGTGCCCGGCGCCGATCGCGACGGCCAGTTCGCGGGCCAGCTCCACCGAGGCGTCGTCGTGCAGCCGGGACCGGCCGCGGCCGGCGGTCTTCGCCCCGTACAGCGCCGCGTCGGCGTGCCGCAGGAGGTCGGCGGCGGCCTGCCCGGGCAGGAGTTCGGCGATCCCGGCCGACAGCTGCGCCGTGCAGGAGCGGCGGGCACGTTCGACCACCTCCAGCGCCCGGGTGCCGCTGTGCCCCGGCAGCAGCAGGGCGAACTCGTCCCCGCCGTACCGGGCCAGCACCGCTCCCTCCGGCAGCTCGCCCTGCAGTTCGCGCGCGAGCGTCTGCAGCAGGTGGTCGCCCGCGGCGTGCCCGCGCCGGTCGTTGACCGTCTTGAAGTGGTCGACGTCCAGCAGCACGGCCGCCAGGGGTTCCCCGCGGTGGCCGGTGAGGGCCGTGTCGAGCGCCCGGTCGAACCCGCGGCGGTTCAGCAGCCCGGTCAGCGCGTCGTGGTTGGCGTTGGAGGCGACGCGGACCAGCAGTCCCACGACGGTGGTGACGACGGTGCAGACGACGGCCAGGGCGATGCCCACGCCCGCGGTCACCTCGGGGCGGTCGTGCAGGGCCCACCACGCCGCGGCGAACAGCGCCGCCAGGTGTGCCGAACCCTGCAGCCAGCCGAAGAAGAACACGACGTCGAGGGCGACGAACGCGTAGACGGTCGTGACGGCCAGGGCGGTGGCCGCGGTGGGGCACAGCGGGACGGCGAGGGTGATCAGCACGGTGCCGAGCCCGACGACACCGTGGAAGGCGCCGCGCGGCAGGTACCGGCCGACGGCCAGCAGCAGCGCACCGCCGACCAGGGCCCCGGCCGCCAGCAGCAGCAGGACGTCGCGCGGACCGCGCTGCGGGAAGTCCGCGCAGAGGATGACGGCCAGCGCGGCGAAACCGCCGGCGGTGTAGAAGGCGCCGGCGGTCAACCCCATGACCCGTGTGGTCGCCAGGAGCGGCGCGGTCGTCGAGCGGAACACCCCTCCTGCGTCGGATCCGCCCGGGTGCTTCTAGAGGACGGCCCACCCGGGCGGGTGAACGGGCGCCGCCGGCCGGGCGCACTAGGGTTCACCGCGTGGCAGCAGCGGAGCGCATCACGGACCGGCTCGTGGGACACGGCGAAGGGCCGTGCTGGTCACCGACGTGGGGAGGGCTGCGGTTCGTCGACCTCTACGAGGGCGACATCCTCACCCTCGACGCGTCCGGGGCGACCAGCCGACGGCACTACGGGAAGGTCGTGGCCATCACGCGGCCCCGGGTGGGCGGCGGCGCCGTCGTCGCGGTCGAGCGCGGCCTGGTGCTCGAGGACGCCGACGGCACGCTGAACCCGTTGCCGGAGCTGTGGCCGGACGAGGCCCGGATCCGGATGAACGAGGGCGGCTGCGACCCCGACGGCCGGTTCTACGCCGGGACGATGGCCTACGACCAGGCCGACGGGGCCGGCACGGGCCGCGGCACCGTCTTCCGGCTCGACGCCGACGGCACCACCACCCCGGTCATCGAGGGCGTGACCATCTCCAACGGCCTGGGCTGGAGCCCGGACGGCACGCTGGCCTACTACAACGACACCCCGACGGGGAAGACCGACGTCTTCGACTACTCCCGCGACGGCGGGCTGACCAACCGGCGCACGTTCGCCCAGGTCAACGACGAGTCCGGCCGCAACCGGCCCGACGGGCTGACCGTCGACGCCGAGGGTGGTGTGTGGATGGGGCTGTTCGGCGGCTCGGCCGTGCGCCGGTACGCCCCGGACGGGACGCTGGACGCGGTCGTCGAGGTGGGCGCGCGTCAGGTGACGGCCTGCACGTTCGGTGGTGAGGACTACAGCGAGCTGTTCATCACGACCTCGCGCGAGGGCCTCGCGGACGACGACGACCCGGCCGCCGGGAGCATCTTCCGGTACGTGCCCGGGGTGAAGGGGATGCCGGCGCTGCCCTACGCGGGCTGACAGCCGCGCCGCGTGACGCGGACCAGGTCGCGTCGACGCACTCGCCGGGTCTCAGGTGGCGTCCTCGCCCGGGGCCCCTCAGGGGGTGCTGGCCTCGCGCACGGGCGGTTCGGGGGCGGGGGAGCCGCCGTCGGTGCGGCCGGCGGCCTCGTCGCGCAGCCGCTGGGCGAACTCCTCGGCCATCATCAGCCGGTCGCGCAGCTTCTCCACGCGGGCGTCGGCGGCGGCGCGGAACTCGTCGAGCTTGGCGAACAGCTCCTCGCGGGGGGTGTCGGAGGCGATGCGGCCGTCGAGGGCGTCGAGGATCGAGAGCAGTTCGCGCATCTCGTCGAGGGAGAAGTCCAGCGGCTTCATGCGCTTGAGGACCAGCAGCCGGTAGACGTCCATCTCGGTGTAGAGCCGGAAGCCGCCGGGGGTGCGCTGGGTGGGGGAGACCAGGCCCATCTCGTCGTAGTAGCGGATGGTGCGGAAGCTGTAGCCGACCCGCTCGACGACCTCGCCGATCTGCATGAGCTCGGACATGGATCTCCCTGATCGACGGTGGGGTGTCGCCGGAACGACAGTCGATCGTAACGGTCCGGTCGCGGCGGGACGGTCCCCTCGAGCGCCCCTTGGCCCGTTCGAGGGGACCGGCCACCGGGTCGACAGGTGTTCCGGACGGGGTGGTCCGTGGTTACTCTTCACTCCGTGAAGGAATTGACTACGGTGAGTTACGCCCGTGGGTGAGCGGACGACGCGCCGGACCCTGCTGTTCGGCCTCGCGACGGCCCCGCTGCTCGCCGTGGGAGGTACGGCCGTCGCCGACCCCGTCTACCCCAGCCAGGGCGACGTCGACGCCGCCCAGGCCGCCGCCGCCGCCAAGGCCGCCCAGGTCGCCGACCTGCAGGCCCAGCTGGCCGGTCAGCAGTCCGCCCTGGAGGACGCGCGGACGACGCTGTCGGTCGCGGCCGAGGACTACGACGAGGCCCGCGCCCTGCTGCAGCAGCGCACTGCCGAGGCCACCGCCGCGACCGCTGCGGCCGAGCGCGCGAAGGCCGCCTACGACCGGGCGCGGGTCGCCGTGGGGCGGGTCGCCTCCCAGCAGTACCGCGGGACCTCCGACGGCTACTCCCCGCTGGCCACCGTGCTGGCCTCGGGATCCATCGACGACTACGTCGACTCCCGGACCACCTTGGACCACCTCGCCGGCCGGCGAGTCGACGTCCAGGCCGAGGCCGCCGACGCCAAGCTCGTCGCCGACTCCAGCGCCCAGCGGGCCGCCGAGGCCGAGCAGGCGCAGGAGCAGGCCACCGGCGCGGCCGAACGGGCCCGCACCGCCGCGCAGCAGGCCGCCGACGCCGCCGACGCCGTCGTCGCCACCACGCAGGCGAAGAACACCGAACTCATCGCGCAACTGGCTGCGCTGCAGCAGACGTCGGTGGAGCTGGAACAGCAGCGGCAGGCCGGTCTGGAGGCCGAACGCCGGGCCGCCGCCGAGGCCGCGGCGCGGGCGGCGGCCCAGGCCGCGGCTCAGGAGGCGGCACGCCGAGCGGCGGAGGAGGCGGCTCGCGCGTCGTCGTCGTCGTCGTCCTCGTCGGCGGCGTCCTCGAGGGCGGCGGGAACTGCTCGTCCGTCGGCCCCGGTGCGCCGGGCGCAGGGGCCCACCGCGGGCGCGGACGGCGCGGTGGACTGGGCGCTGTCGCAGCTGGGCAAGCCCTACCTGTGGGCCGGTGACGGCCCCGACTCCTTCGACTGCTCCGGCCTGACGATGCGGGCCTGGGAGTCGGCGGGCGTCGCGCTGCCGCACTCCTCGCGGCTGCAGTACTCCGGCCAAGCCAAGGTCGCCCTGGACGACCTGGCCCCCGGCGACCTGGTCTTCTACGCCACGAACACGTCGAACGCCGCGACGATCCACCACGTCGGGATGGTGGTCTCGCCCGGCACGATGGTCGAGGCCCCGCACACCGGCGCGACCGTCCGGACGTCCTCGATCTACCGCCGCGGCCTCATGCCCTACGGCACCCGGCCGGCCTGACGGGGGGCGCGGGAGTGGACCGTTGACGCAGGGGGCCGGACCTACCGGCCCGATGCGTCAACGGTCCCCACCCGCCGGGCGTCAGTGCGCGGACGCGCCCAGCTCGTAGGACGTGCCCTTGGCCCGCTCGATGCTGGCCTGGATCTCGTTCTCGGCCGCCTCGCGACCGGTCCAGTTGGCGCCCTCGACGCTCTTGCCCGGCTCGAGGTCCTTGTAGGTCTCGAAGAAGTGCTGGATCTCCAGGCGGTCGAACTCGCTGATGTCCTCCAGGTCCTGGATGTTCTCCCAGCGCGGGTCACCCGCCGGGACGGCGAGGACCTTGTCGTCGCCGCCGGCCTCGTCGCGCATGTGGAACATGCCGATGGCGCGGCAGGTGATCAGGCAGCCGGGGAAGGTCGGCTCCTCGAGGATGACCAGGACGTCCAGCGGGTCCCCGTCCTCACCCAGCGTGCCCTCGATGAACCCGTAGTCGTGCGGGTAGCGGGTCGAGGTGAACAACATGCGGTCCAGCCGGATGCGGCCGCTCTCGTGGTCGACCTCGTACTTGTTCCGCTGACCCTTCGGGATCTCGATGGTCGCGTCGAACTCGACTGGGGTGCTCACGTGGCTCCTCTCACCAGGGGCCGGTCGGGCCCCTTGCTGCGGCTTGCTCTGCGGTCGACCGGTGGGTCACCGGCCGACGGAACCGCGCTAGTGTCGCGCAGACGGGCCCTGACGATCCACCAGGGGGACGCACACGGGGTGGCCCGCCCGTGACGGACTGCAGTCGCACGTCCGGGCCCCGGCCGGACTCGACGGGGGAACCACCAGCGTGCGCAAGGCCGCCGCAACGCTCGTCACCGCTGCCACCGTGCTCGTCCTGGGCGGCGGGTACGCCGGGCTCGACGCCGTCGACGCCGTCCCCGGGCCGCTGACGACGACCGCCCCGCCGACCGCGCCGACGCTGCCGACGGCCCCGGCCGCCACCCGCCCGGCCCAACCGGCCGACGACGTCCTGCCCGCCCTGGACCCCGCCGCCCCCGTGCCCGACCCGGCCGTCCTGGGCGGCGAACTCGCCCCGCTGCTGGCCGACCCCGCCCTCGGCGCCTCCGTCTCGGCCAGCGTCGTCGACGCCCTGACCGGCCAGGACCTGCTGTCCTCGGCCGTCGACGTGGCCCGCACCCCGGCCTCCACGACGAAGATCCTCACCGGGATCGCCGCCCTGCGGGCCCTGGGCGACACCTCCCGCGCCACGACCCGGGTCGTCGACGGCGCCACCCCCGACGAGGTCGTCCTCGTCGCCGGAGGCGACGTCCTGCTGGCCGCGGGCGCGGGGAACCCCGACGCCGTCGACGGGCACGCCGGCATCGGCGACCTCGCCGCGCAGACCGCGCAGGCCCTGCTCGCCGCCGGCCGCACGACGGTCGCCGTGCGGCTGGACGACGCCGCCTTCACCGGCCCGACGACGTCCCCCGGCTGGGGCAGCGGCGACGTCGCCGCCGGGTTCGTCATGCCCATCGCCCCGCTGGCCGTCGACGAGGCCCGCCTCACCGACGCCGAGAACGCCCCCCGCGACGCCGACCCCGCCCTGGCCGCCGCGCGGCTGTTCGCCACCGCGCTGGCCGCGCACGGCGTCACCGTCCTGGACTCCGGGGCCGGTCCCGTGGTGCGCGCGGCCGCCCAGCCCGGCGCCGCCGAACTGGCCGCCGTCTCCTCGGCCACCACCGCCGAGCAGGTCGAGCTCATGCTCACCACCAGCGACAACACCCTGGCCGAGGTCCTCGCCCGCCGTGTCGCCCTCGCCGGCGACCGGCCCGGGACCTTCGACGACGCCTCGCTGGCCGTCGTCGACCAGGTCGCCGCGCTCGGCGTGGACGTCTCCGGCGTCAGCCTGCAGGGCGCCAGCGGCCTCGGCCGCGGCACCCGCATCCCGGCCCGCGTCTTGACCGACGTCCTGACCCTCGTCGCCGGCGGGGACCACCCCGAGTTCGGTCCCGTCGCCGCGGGACTGCCGGTCGCCGGGGTCACCGGCACCCTGCACGACCGCTACGACCAGCCCGACACCCTGGCCGCGGCCGGGGTCGTGCGGGCCAAGACCGGAACCCTCACCGGCGTCAGCAGCCTGGCCGGCTACCTGCGCGACGCCGACGGCCGGCTGCTGGCCTTCGCCGTGATGTCCGACAGCGTCGCCCCCGGCGGCTCCCTGTCCGCCCGCCGCGCCCAGGACCGCTTCGCCACGGCGCTCGCCGCCTGCGGCTGCCACTGACCCGGCGGGGCCTCGCCCGGGGGTTTGCGCGCGCTGTCACCGCGTACGCGGTGATCGCGCGCGGGGTCACCGCGCGCCGGGCACGTGGTGCGCGGGGTTTGCACGCGCTGTCACCGCGTGCGCGGTGATCGCGCGCGGGGTCACCGCGCGCCGACGCCGCCTGGTCAGGGCGCTGGCCCCGTGGCGCGCGGGTGCGGCAGGAGGCACCGCGTACCGTGCGGGGCATGCGTGCACGGGGGGACGAGAGCGACCAGGGTGATGCGGCGGGCGGGGGGACAGGTGGTGAGGGCGGCCGCGCGGTCGTCGACCTCGTCGACTTCGACCTCGCCGCCCAGGTCGCCGGGCGCCTCGGCGGGCCCGGCCCGAAGCTGACCCGCGGCGAGATCGACGACGTCGTCGCCGAGCTGCGCACCGCCGCGGCCGAGGCCGCCGGGCCGGTCGCGCACACCGCGCGGATCCCCTCGCCCGAACCGATGCCCCCGGCGCTGGTCGTCGACCGCGCGTCGTGGGCGCAGGCCAACGTCGACGCCTTCCGCGGGCTGCTGGGCCCCGTCGTGGTCGCCACCCGGCCGGTGCCGAACCCGGGCCGGGCGACCACGGCCGTCGACCGCGCGACCACCGCCGTGGGCCGCCGCACCACCGGCGCCGAGCTCGGCAGCCTGCTGTCGTTCCTGTCCTCGCGCGTGCTGGGGCAGTTCGACGTCTTCTCCGGCATCGACGAGGGCCGGCCCGGCCGGCTGCTGCTGGTCGCCCCCAACGTCGTGCAGGTCGAACGGGACCTGCAGGTGGACCCGCACGACTTCCGCCGCTGGGTGTGCCTGCACGAGGAGGCCCACCGCCTGCAGTTCGGGGCCCACCCGTGGTTGCGCCGCCACGTCACCGACGAGGCCCGCGGGCTGTCGGCCGAGCTGCTCGCCCAGCCCCGCGACCTCGGCGAACGCCTCGCCGGTGTGCTGCAGTCGCTGCCCGACGTCCTGCGCGGGACGACCGAGGGCAGCGGCATCGGGCTCGCCGACCTCCTGCAGACCCCCGCGCAGCGTGAGCGCGTGGCCCGCCTGGTCGCGGTGATGTCCCTGCTGGAGGGGCACGCCGATGTCGTCATGGACGACGTCGGGCCGCAGGTGGTGCCGTCGGTGGCGACGATCCGTGCCCGCTTCACCCAGCGCCGCAAGGGCCGTGGGTCGCTGGACCAGGTCCTGCGCCGGCTGCTGGGCCTGGACGCCAAGACCCGCCAGTACGCCGACGGGGCCCGGTTCGTGCGCGGGGTCGTGAAGTCCGTGGGGTGGGAGGGGCTGAACGTGGTCTGGACCGGGCCCGAGCAGTTGCCGCTGCCGGCCGAGATCGCCGATCCCGACGCGTGGGTCGCCCGCGTCCACGGCTGATCCGTGGGCGGACCTCCTCCCGCGGTCGCGGCGGTCCGGGTCGCCGTCCGCCACGCGCTGGCGGGTCTGGACGGCACGGTGCTCGTCGCGTGCTCGGGCGGTGCGGACTCCCTGGCGCTGGCCGCCGCGACGGCCGTCGAGGCGCGCGCGCTGGGACGGCGGGCCGGGCTGGTGACCGTCGACCACGGCCTGCACCGCGACTCGGCCGCGGTGGCGCGTCGCGTGGTGGAACAGGGCCGCGCCCTGGGGCTGGACCCGGTGCGTGGCGAGCGCGTCGAGGTGGGCCGGACGGGTGGTCCCGAGGCCGCCGCCCGCACCGCCCGGTACGCCGCCCTCGAGCGCGTCGCCGACGAGGTGGGCGCGGTCGCGGTGCTGCTCGCGCACACCCTGCACGACCAGGCCGAGACGGTCCTGCTCGGGCTGGCCCGCGGCTCCGGCACCCGCAGCCTGGCCGGGATGCCCGCGGTCCGCGGCCTGTTCCGCCGGCCGTTGCTGGGCCTGTCGCGGCAGGTCGTCCGGCAGGCGTGCGCGGACGAGGGGCTCGAGCCGTGGGAGGACCCGGCCAACGACGACCGCCGCTACCGGCGGGTGCGGGTACGGCACGACGTGCTGCCCCACCTGGAGGAACGGCTCGGCCCGGGCATCGCGCAGGCCCTGGCCCGCACGGCCCGCGCTGCCCGCGACGACGCCGACGCCCTCGACGAGATCGCCGCGGCGAGCGACCCGTTCCGCGACGCGCAGGCCGCCGTCGGGGACCTGGTGGCCGCGCGGCCCGCGCTGCGCCGGCGCTGGCTGCGGACCGCGGCCCTGGCCGTCGGCTGCTCGGCGAGCGCGCTGACCGCCGGCCACGTCGACGCCCTCGAGGCGCTGCTGCTGGACTGGCGGGGGCAGGGGCCCGTGCACCTGCCGGGCGGTGCGAGCGGTCGCCGGACGTGTGGCAGGCTCGTCCTGACGCCCGCGCCGACGGTCGTCGGCAACCTTCACACCTGAACGCACGGGAGAACCGCGTGGATTCCGCGACCGCCGGGACCGACCTCGAGCACGTCCTGCTGACCAAGGAGCAGGTGGCCACCCGCGTCGCCGAACTCGCCGCCGAGCTGGACCGCGACTACGCCGACAAGGACGTGCTGCTCGTCGGCGTCCTCAAGGGCGCCGTCATGGTCATGGCCGACCTGTCCCGCGCCATGAGCATCCCGCTGTCGATGGACTTCATGGCCGTCAGCTCCTACGGCTCGGGCACCAAGAGCTCCGGCGTGGTGCGGATCCTCAAGGACCTCGACACCGACATCTCCGGCCGCCACGTGCTGGTGGTGGAGGACATCATCGACTCCGGCCTGACCCTGTCGTGGCTGCTGGCGAACCTGTCCTCCCGCGGCCCGGCCTCGGTGAAGGTGTGCGCGCTGCTGCGCAAGCCCGAGGCCGCCAAGGTCGAGGTCGACGTCGCCTACATCGGCTACGACATCCCCAACGAGTTCGTCGTCGGGTACGGGCTGGACTTCGCGGACAAGTACCGCAACCTCGACTGCGTCGCGACGCTGGCGCCGCACGTCTACAGTTGACCTGTCGCTATGGCGATAGCGCTATGGCCATAGCGATAGCCTGCTGGTGTGGACCTGTCGAACCCGCTGCGCACCATCGCGCCGACGGTGGACGCCGACGTGCTGCAGGTGCTCGCCCGCACGCACCGTCCACTCAGCGGCGCGACGGTCGCGAGCCTCAGCGGTCGGTCCTACGCCCGAACTCGCACCTGCCTGCACCGGTTCGTCGAGCACGGACTGGTGAGCGCGCAGGACGCCGGTTCGGCGGTCCTCTACACGCTCAACCGGCACCACGTGCTCGCCGGCCCCGTCCTGGCAGCGGTGAACTCGGCGGCGGCAGTGGAGGCGCTCCTCGTCCAACGGCTGGCCGCCTGGGACCCACCGGCGCAGGCTGCGGTCGTCTTCGGATCGTGGGCGCGCGGGGAGGCCGGCCCCGACAGCGACCTCGACCTGCTGCTCGTGCGTGACGACGCCGTCGACGCCGACGGTGCGTGGGGAGCGCAGGTGCACGAGGCGGGGCGGGCCGTGGAGCTGCTGACGGGCAACGTGGTCCAGTTCGTCCAGGTCACGGGCTCCCAGCTGGCCGCCGCGATCCGCGAGGACCAGCCGTTGTTGGCCAGTCTGCGCCAGGACGGTCGGGTGCTCGTGGGGCCGCCGCTGCGCGAACTGCTCGCCGTCGGAGCGACGGCATGAGCCGCTCCGGACCACGGGCCGGCAGCTGCACCCCGGCGGACGCCCGGACCCGGATCCGGCAGGCACGGCCGTACCTGGAGGCCGCCGAGCTCGTGCAAGCCGAAGACCTGTCGGAGGCGGCCACCGTCGCGACGGGGAACGCCGTGCTCGCGGCCATCGCCCTGCTGCAGGAGACCACCGGTGATGCAGGACTCGCCAGAGGGTTGCGCGAGGTGCTCGACCTCAAGGATGCCGGGCACTACGGCCTCAGCAACGTCTCCCAGGCCGACTGCACGGCCGCGATCCGACGAGCCCGGACGCTCGTCGAGGCTGCCGCGGCACGCATGACCTGACGACACCCGGCACGCGTGCTCGTCGCTGTGTCGGAGCAGCGGACAGCAGAGCCAGGTGTCGGGGCCGCCCGTGGCATCCTGACCGGTGAGCAGGCGACCGGGGCCCGAGGAGGCCGTGTGAGCGCCACCGTCGAACGTTCCGCGCCGCGGACGGTCGTCGTTCACGGCGGAGCCCTGGACGACTGGCTGGCCGAACGGCGCCGGCTCGGCCAGGACGGTCGGGACGAGGTCTGGGCCGGGGTCTACCACGTGGTTCCGCACGCCCACAGCAGCCACGGGCGGTTGGCCCACCGGCTGAGCATCGCGCTGGCTGGCTGCGCCGCCGAGCGCGGCCTCTTCCCGATGGGTGAGTTCACCTTCGGGACGGGCGACCGGGACTACCGGGTGCCGGACATGGGGTGGACCTCCACTCCCCTGGAGGAGGCCACCCTCTACGTCCCGTCGGTCGAGGTCGTCGTGGAGTTCGAGTCCCCCGGCGACGAGACCTGGGCGAAGGTTCCGTTCTACTTCGAGCGGGGAGCCGGCGAGGCGTGGGTCATCACCCCGCAGACGTCCTCGGTCCAGGTGCTCACGGGGCCGGACAGCGCAGTGGAGCGCAGTGGGCTGCTCGGCGTGAGCACGGACGAGGTCGCGGCGGTGCTGGGCTGGCGCTGAGGTGCCGTGAACCAGCGCTGCACCCAGCGACCGACACGCGATCGAGGGGAGCAGCGCCCGGTCCACGCCCCCGCGAGTCACTCGATCCGCGCCAGCACCTCACCCGCGCCGAGCGACGCCTGCTCCTCCGCGACCCGCCGCAACGTCCCTGCGCGGTGCGCCGGCACCCGGCTCTCCATCTTCATCGCCTCCACGACGGCCACGTCCTGACCCTGCGCCACCTGCGCGCCGTCCTCGACGAGCCAGGCGGTCAGCGTCCCCGGGGTGGAGGCGGTCAGGGCGTCCTCGTCCGGGCCGGCCTCGGCCTCGGCGGTGACGGAACCGACCGGGCCCAGCGCGGCGAGGAACGCCGCGGGCAGCCCGATCGTGGCCATCCGCCCGTCGATCTCGACCGGGAACCGCTGCAACGCGGGCCCGTCCGAGGGGGCCGGGCGCAGCTGCGGTTCCAGCCGCGGCATCAGCTCGGACTCGATCCACTGCGTGCCGACGGCGAAACCGTCGGTGGAGAAGTCGGGTTCGTCCACGACGGCCCGCGCGAACGGCAGCACCGTGGCGATCCCGGAGACCTCGAACTCGGCCAGCGCGCGGCGGGCGCGGGCCAGTGCGGCGTCGCGGTCCCCGGCGTGGACCAGCAGTTTCCCGGCGAGGGAGTCGAACGCGGCCTGGACGCTGTCACCGGCCTCGACGCCGCCGTCCCAGCGGACCCCCGGACCCGAGGGCACCCGCAACGACGAGACGCGTCCCGGGCTGGGCAGGAACCCGCGGCCCGGGTCCTCGGCGTTGATCCGGAACTCGAACGCGTGACCGCGCACCGGCGGAGTCGCGGTGAACGAGGGCCCGTCGCCGGCGGCGATGCGGAACTGCTCGCGCACCAGGTCGACCCCGGTGACGAGCTCGGTGACGGGGTGCTCCACCTGCAACCGGGTGTTCACCTCGCAGAACGACAGGGTCCCGTCGGCGCCCAGGAGGAACTCCACGGTCCCCGCGCCGCGGTACCGCACCGCGGCGCAGATGTCGCGGGCCGCCCGGTGGAGCGTCTCGCGCTGGTCGGGACTCAGCCCGGGGGCCGGGGCCTCCTCGACGAGCTTCTGGTTCCGGCGTTGCAGCGAGCAGTCGCGGTCGCCCACGACGGTGACCGAACCGTTCCCGTCGCCCAGGACCTGCACCTCCAGGTGCCGGGGCCGTTCGAGGAACTTCTCGACGAAGCACTCCCCGCGACCGAACGCGGCCACGGCCTCCCGGGTCGCGGACTCGAAGGCGTCGGCGACCTCCTCGCGCGTGCGCGCCACCCGCATCCCGCGACCGCCGCCGCCGTGCGCGGCCTTGATCATGATGGGCAGGCCGAACTCGTCGGCGAACGCCTCGGCCTCCGCGGCGTCGGCCAGGGGGGAGGACGTTCCCGGGGCCAGCGGGGCGCCGGCCTCGCGGGCGATGGCGCGCGCCGTCACCTTGTCGCCCAGGGCCTCGATGGTCTCGGGCGCCGGGCCGATCCACACCAGTCCCGCGGCTTCGACGGCGCGGGCGAACCCGGCGTTCTCGGACAGGAACCCGTAGCCGGGATGCACCGCGTCGGCGCCCGAGGTCTTCGCCGCGGCCAGCAGCGCGTCGACGTTCAGGTAGGTCTGCGCGGCCGTCTCGCCGGGCAGCGCGACGGCGGTGTCGGCCAGCCGGACGTGCAGGGCGTCGGCGTCCTGGTCGGCGTAGACGGCGACCGAACGCAACCCCGCCTCGGCCGCCGCGCGGACCACCCGCACGGCGATCTCGCCGCGGTTGGCGATCAGGACGGTCTTCATGGGGTTCCTCACAGTTCGGCGAAGGGGGCGCGCGGGCGGAAGCGGACGCGGGCGCCGGGGGGCAGCTGACCGACGAGGTCGAGGTCGGCGTCGACGACGGCCCCGATGACGGGGTAACCACCGGTCAGCGGGTGGTCGGGGCCGAACAGCACGGGCTGACCGTCCGGCGGGACCTGGATCGCCCCGGTCACCGCACCCTCGCTGGGCAGTTCCCCCTCGCGCAGGCGTTCCAGCGGGGAGCCGGCGAGCCGCAGCCCGACCCGGTCCGAACGGGCCGTGACCTCCCACTCCTGCGAGGTCAGGGTCCCCAGCGCCGCGGGGGTGAACCAGTCGGTGCGGGGTCCGAGGACGACCTCGAGTTCGACGACCTGCCCGCTGCGGGGCAGTTCCGCCGCCGGGTGCGGGCCCGGGTCGACGGCGTGCGGGGCGGCCGCGGGCCCGTGCAGCGCCAGCCGGTCCCCGGCGGTCAGCGGGCGTGGACCCACCCCTGACAACGTGTCGGTCGCCAGGGACCCGAGCGCGGCGGGTGCGGCGAAACCCCCGCGGACCGCCACGACCGTGCGCAGCCCGGCGTGCTGGGCGCCCAGCCGCAGCTCGTCACCGTCCTCGACGGCCACCGGGCGCACCGCCGGGACGGGCACGCGGGTCCCGTCCGTCGCGCGGAGCGAGGCGTCCACGCCCGCGCCGGCCAGGGCGAGCACACCGGCCCCGGAGAAGCGCAGCACGGCCCCACCACCGGCGAGTTCGAGGGCGGCCGTGCCCGGGTGGTTCCCGACGGCGCGGTTGGCCGTGCGCAGCGCGCCGCGGTCGGCCGCCCCCGAGGGAGCCACCCCCTCGGCCAGGTGCCCGGGACGTCCGGGGTCCTGCAGCAGCAGCTGGACCCCGGGGGACACGACCTCGAGGGAGAACTCCGAGGCGACCGGCTCGGGCCGCGTTTCCCGCAGGCTCACGAGGTCGCGGTCGGCCTGCTGGAAACGCACCGTGGTGCCCGGGGCGAACAGCGCCGGCGGGTCCCGGTCGATGTCCCACATCACCGCGTCGGTGCGGCCGATCAGCTGCCAGCCGCCGGGGCTCTCGCGCGGGTAGACGCCGGAGAACTTCCCGGCCAGCCCGACCGAACCGGCCGGGATCCGGGTGCGCGGGGACGGCCGGCGGGGGACGTCGAACAACTCGTCGTCGCCGACCAGGTAGCCGAAACCCGGGGCGTACCCGGTGAACGCGACCGTCCACGTCGCGGTCTGGTGCCGGCGCACGAGTTCCTCGGCCGAGCAGCCGAGCAGCCCCGCGACCTCGGCCAGGTCCTGCCCGTCGTAGCGGACCTCGACGGTCACCGACCGCCCGCCGGACGCGACCTCGGACGACGGTCGGACCGTCCGCAACTCCTCCACGAGCTCGGCGGGGGAGGTCGCGCGCGGATCGAAGACGACCACGATCGTGCGGGCGGCGGGGACCACCTCGCGGACCCCGGGCAGGTCGGCGGCGGTCAGCGCGGTGAACAACCGGGTGGTCTGGTCCAGGCCGGCCAGCTCGACCATCACCGCGGTGTCGCTGACGGGCAGGAACCTCACGACCGGTGCCCCGTGTCGTACTCGGAGTCCAGGACGTCCGTGACGAACATGTGCCCCGGCGCGTGGGTCACCGCGAACGGCGGACGGGACTCGAACAGCGCCACCTGCGGCGTCACCCCGCACGCCCAGAACACCGGCACCTCCCCGTCGCGGACGACCGGCGGATCGCCGAAGTCGGGGGAGTCCAGCGCGGCGATCCCGAGCGCCGAAGGGTCCCCCACGTGCACCGGGGCGCCGTGCACGGCCGGGAACCGCCCGGTGATCGCCACCGCGTCGTCGACCCGGTCGGCCGGGACCGGGCGCATCGAGACGACGAGGTCGCCGCGCAGCCGTCCGGCCGGCACGCACGGCCGGTTCGTGCGGTACATCGGGACGTTGCGGCCGACCTCCTGGTGCCGCACCGGGATCCCGGCCGCCAGCAGCGGGGTCTCGAAGGTGAAGCTGCAGCCGATGAGCAGCGTCACGAGGCCGTCCCAGTACCCGGTCGCGTCGGGAACCTCCTCGACCATCCGCCCGTCGCGGAAGATCCGGTAGGCGGGCAGGTCGGTGCGCACGTCCGACCCCGGGGCCAGCGCCGACTCGACCTGCCCGGCCTCCAGGACGTCCAGGACGGGGCAGGACTGCGGGTTGCGCTGGGCGTACAGCAGCATCTCGAACGCCCAGTCCGCCGGGACGGCCACGAGGTTGGCCTGCGTCAGGCCCGGCGCGACCCCGCTGGTGGGTGCGCGGCGCCCGGCCCGGTAGGCCGCGCGCGCCGCCCGGGCCTCGTGGCGCAGTTCCTCGGGAGCCAGCCGCACCATCAGCGCGCTCCCGTCACGAACGGGGCGATCTCGACGCCGGCGCCGGTCAGCGCGGCCCGGGTGGCCGCGGCCATCTCGACCGCGCCGGGGGAGTCGCCGTGCACGCACAGCGACTGCGCGCGCACCGGCACGTCCGTGCCGTCGATCGCCTCGACCACCCCGTCCTGCACGAGCCGCACCATCCGCGCCGCCACGAGGTCGACGTCGTGCAGCACCGCGCCGGTCTCCTTGCGCGAGACCAGCTGCCCGGCCGGGGTGTAGGCGCGGTCGGCGAACGCCTCGGCCGCCGTGGGCAGCCCGGCGCGGTCGGCGACCTCGAGGGCGACCCCGCCGGCCAGCCCGAGCATCACCAGGGTGGGGTCGACGGCCTTGACCGCCGCGACCACCACGGAGGCCGTCGCCTCGTCGACGGCCATCGTGTTGTACAGCGCGCCGTGCGGTTTGACGTAGACCACGGCGTCCCCGACGGAGCGGGCCAGCGCCCACACCGCCCCGAGCTGGTACTCGACGTGGGCCTGCAGCGTCGCGGCCGGCAGGTCCAGGCGCTCGCGGCCGAAGTTCTCGTAGTCGCGGTAGCCGGGGTGGGCGCCGATCGCGACGCCCGCCTGCGAGGCGGCCAGCACCGTCTCGCGGATGCCCTCGGGGCTGCCGGCGTGGAAGCCGCAGGAGACGTTGGCGCTGCTGACGATCCGCAGCATCGCCGCGTCGTCTGAGACGGGGCGGTCGGGGGTGTTCTCCCCGAGGTCGGAGTTCAGGTCGATGGTCGCCACGGGGGTCCTTCCGGGGATCGGCGGTCGCGGGTCAGGCGGTGAGGAAGTCGAAGACGGGGCCGATGGACTGCGAGGCCATCCAGAAGCTGATCGCCAGGGCGATGGTGCCGACGACGAGCAGCCACACCGGGTACTTGTAACCCCCCAGCACGTCGCGCTGCCGGAACCAGCCGATGTAGAGGAACACCGTCATCCCGATCGGCAGGATCAGCCCGTTGAACCCGCCGACGAACACCAGCAGGGCGGCCGGCGCGGTGCCGATGGCCAGGTAGACGGCCAGCGAGACGACGATGAAGGCGACGGTGGTCAGCTGCAGCGGCCATCCGCCGGCCAGCCGGCGGGAGAAGGTCGACAGGAACGTCGAGGACGTGTAGGCGGCGCCGATGACCGAGGTGATGGCGGCGGCCCAGAAGATGGCCCCGAAGAGGCGGATGCCGGCGTCGCCGAGGACGGCGCCGAAGGCCTGCCCCGCGGGGTTGGCCGCCTGACCGGACAGGTCGAGCGCGACACCGGAGGCGACGACGCCCAGGATCGCCAGGAACAGGACGTACCGCATGACGCCCGTGACGAGGATCCCGGTGACCGAGGCGCGGTGGACGTCGCGGACGTGCTCGACGCCGGTCTGCCCGGAGTCCAGGTAGCGGTGGGCGCCGGCGTAGGTGATGTACCCGCCGACGGTGCCGCCGACGATCGTGGTGATGGTCGCGAAGTTGATCGTGTCGGGCACGAAGGTCTGCCGGAAGGCGTCGCCGACGGGCGGGCCGGAGACGATCGCGACGACCACGGTCATGACGATCATGCCGACGCCGAGCACCAGCACGACCCGGTCCACGACCGTCCCGGCGCGCTTGAACAGGAAGATCGCGATCGCCAGCACGCCGGTGACCAGGCCGCCGACCTTGGGGTCGAGGCCGAGCAGGGCGTTCAGGCCCAGCCCGCCGCCGGCGATGTTGCCGATGTTGAAGGCCAGGCCGCCCACGACGATGAGGACGGTCAGGACGTGGCCGCTGAAGGGCACGGCGCTGTTGGCCAGGTCGCCCGCGCGCTTGCCGGTGACCGTGATGAGCCGCCAGACGTTCATCTGGACGGCGAAGTCGATGAGGATCGAGATGAGGATCGCGAAGGCGAAGGCCGCCCCGAGCGTGGCGGTGAACGTCGCGGTCTGGGTGATGAAGCCCGGTCCGATGGCGGAGGTGGCCATGAGGAAGATCGCGCCGATGATCGGGCCGCGACGTGATCGCCGGCTCGTGCTCAGGGCGGGGGTGCTGCTCTCCTGCACGGGGTGGTCGGACATGCGTGCTCCCGGGGACGTGGCGACGCTGCTGCCGGACGAGGCTGCGTGGGGCAGCACTGTGGCACCGCTGGTTGCAGAACACAATGCTGCACGTTGTTGAACAACATGTTGCGCCGTGTTGCGTTCGTGTTAACTGTCCGCCTGACGAACCGTCGGGGTGGACGTCGGCGGCCACCTACGATGACGAGGTGACCCACGGTGCCGCGCTGTCCCCCGAGACCGTCGACGGTGCCGGCGAGGGCGACGGCACGCTCGCCCAGCTGCTCAGCGCCCGCATCGCCGCCGGCGAGTTCCGCCCCGGTCAGCGTCTCTCCGAGTCCGCGCTGGCGCAGCGTTTCTCCGTGTCGCGCAACACGCTGCGCGAGGCCTTCCGGGT
This sequence comes from Kineococcus deserti, assembly GCF_050871945.1. Taxonomy (NCBI): domain Bacteria; kingdom Bacillati; phylum Actinomycetota; class Actinomycetes; order Kineosporiales; family Kineosporiaceae; genus Kineococcus; species Kineococcus deserti. The sequence continues at coordinate 241,864 of NZ_JBJLSI010000003.1, forward strand.
GCTGGCCGAGCAGGGCCTGCTCGAGCACGTCCCGCACCGCGGGGTGTCGGTGACGGCCCCCCGGGTGGCCGACGTGCTCGACATCTACCGCGTCCGGCGCCACGTCGAGGCCGGCGTGCTGGCCCGCGCCGACGCCCAGCACCCCGCGACCGACCGGATGCGGGCGGCGGTCGAGGCCGCCGACACGGCCGTCGCGGCGGGGGACTGGGCGGGGGTCGGGACGGCCAACATGGCCTTCCACGAGGCGCTCGTGTCGCTGTCGGACAGCCCGCGCCTGCTGCGCACCCACCAGCAGCTGGCCGCCGAGCTGCGGCTGGCCTTCCTGGTGATCGGCGATCCCCAGAGCCTGCACGGCCGGTTCGTGGCCCGGAACCGCTCGGTGCTCGACACCTTCACCGACCACGGCGGTCCGGCGGCGGCGGCCGAGCTGGAGGCCTACCTCACCGAGTCCGAGCGCACGGTGCTCGGTGCCTACGCCCGCCTCGGGCTGGACTGACGCGCTCCCGGCCCTACGCCCACAGCGAACCGGCAGGAACGGGACGGAACAGGGGCGCAGTCCCACCCGTTCGAACAGCGAAGGACCTGCGGGGACGGCTCCGGGGTGGCGTGTCGCCGCGCCGGTGTACCGTCGAACGTCAGGCAGGAACGAGCAGGAGGGACAGGGGGCGACCCCTCCACTGATGCCCAACACTCTCAAGCGCATCGTCCGCGGCCCGTGGCTGTGGATCGTCGTGGCCATCGCGGCGGTCGCGATCGGCGCCTCGTTCTTCGCGTCCAGCGGCACCGCCGAGGTCTCCACGACCCGCGCCCTGCAGCTCATCGACGAGGGCAAGGTCCAGAGCGCGACGCTCACCGACGGCAACCAGCGCATCGACCTGGAGCTGAAGTCGGGCACCACGGAGGACGGCGCCACCACGGTGCGCTCCTACTACATCGCCCAGCGTGGCGGTGAGGTGATCGAGGCTCTCAACGACAACCCGCCCCCGGACGGCGTCACCGACGAGGTCCCGACGACGGGCATCCTGCAGTCGCTGCTGTTCACGGTCGGGCCGATCCTGCTCCTGATCATCCTGTTCTGGTTCCTCATGAGCCAGATGCAGGGTGGCGGCAGCCGGGTCATGCAGTTCGGCAAGTCCAAGGCCAAGATGATGACCAAGGACACCCCGAAGACGACGTTCGCCGACGTCGCCGGGGCCGACGAGGCCGTCGAGGAGCTGCACGAGATCAAGGAGTTCCTCGCCGACCGCGAGAAGTTCCAGGCCGTCGGCGCCAAGATCCCCAAGGGCGTCCTGCTGTACGGCCCGCCCGGCACCGGCAAGACGCTGCTGGCGCGCGCCGTCGCCGGTGAGGCCGGCGTGCCGTTCTACTCGATCTCCGGATCGGACTTCGTGGAGATGTTCGTCGGTGTCGGCGCCTCCCGCGTCCGGGACCTGTTCGAGCAGGCCAAGCAGAACTCGCCCGCGATCATCTTCGTCGACGAGATCGACGCCGTGGGCCGCCACCGCGGCGCGGGCCTGGGCGGCGGGCACGACGAGCGCGAGCAGACGCTGAACCAGCTGCTCGTCGAGATGGACGGCTTCGACGTCAAGACGAACGTCATCCTCATCGCCGCGACCAACCGCCCCGACATCCTCGACCCGGCGCTGCTGCGCCCGGGCCGCTTCGACCGGCAGATCGCCGTCGAGGCCCCCGACATGGAGGGCCGGCACAAGATCCTGCAGGTGCACGGCCGGGGCAAGCCGCTCGCGCCGAACATCGACCTGCAGGCCGTCGCCCGCCGCACGCCGGGCTTCTCCGGCGCCGACCTGGCCAACGTGCTCAACGAGGCCGCGCTGCTGACGGCCCGCGCCAACGCGAAGGTCATCGACGACGCGGCCGTGGACGAGGCCATCGACCGCGTCATGGCCGGCCCGCAGAAGCGCACCCGCCGGATGAGCGCGCAGGAGCTGAAGGTCACCGCGTACCACGAGGGTGGTCACGCGCTGGTGGCCGCGGCGCTGCCCAACACCGACCCGGTGACCAAGGTGACGATCCTGCCGCGCGGTCGCGCGCTGGGTTACACGATGGTGCTGCCGACCGAGGACAAGTACTCGACGTCGCGCAACGAGATCCTCGACCAGCTCGCGTACGCCCTCGGCGGCCGCGTCGCCGAGGAGCTCGTCTTCCACGACCCGACCACGGGCGCGGCCAACGACATCGAGAAGGCCACCGGCATGGCCCGCAAGATGGTCACCCAGTACGGCATGAGCGAGCGGATCGGCGCGATCAAGCTGGGCCAGGGGCAGGGCGAGGTCTTCCTCGGCCGCGACATGGGCCACGAGCGCGACTACTCCGAGGGTGTCGCCGGCATCGTCGACGAGGAGGTGCGCCGCCTCATCGAGGCCGCGCACGACGAGGCGTGGGAGGTGCTCGTCGAGCACCGCCAGGTCCTCGACGACCTCGTCGTCGCCCTGCTGGACAAGGAGACGCTGAACCAGGCCGAGCTGGCCGAGATCTTCGCGCCCGTCGTGAAGCGCCCCCAGCGGCCGGTCTGGCTGTCCTCAGAGCGCCGTCACGTCTCCAACATCCCGCCGGTCGCGGGTCCGGGTTCGCTCAACGGCCACGCCGGTGGGTTCCAGACGCCGGTGAACTACCAGAACGGGACGAACGAAGAGTCGTGAGCACGCTGCCGGCGGCCTTCGACCAGCAACGGGCCGAGGCCGCGGTCCGGGAGTTCCTCCTCGCCATCGGGGAGGACCCGGACCGGGAGGGGCTGCGGGACACCCCGGCCCGGGTCGCCCGGTCGGCGACGGAGCTGTTCGCCGGCCTGTGGCAGGACCCGGCGGAGGTCCTGACGACCGACTTCGGTCTCGAGCACGACGAACTGGTCCTCGTGAAGGACATCGAGGTCCAGTCCACCTGCGAGCACCACCTGCTGCCCTTCCACGGCGTCGCCCACGTCGGGTACATCCCCGGCGAGCACGGCCGGGTGACGGGGCTGTCCAAGCTGGCCCGCCTCGTCGACGTCTACGCCCGCCGGCCGCAGCTGCAGGAACGGCTGACCACCCAGGTCGCCGACGCCCTCGTCGACCGGCTGCGCCCCCGGGGCGTCATCGTGGTCGTCGAGGCCGAGCACTCGTGCATGACCTACCGCGGTGTGCGCAAACCCGGCGCCAAGACCGTCACCTCCGCCGTGCGCGGCGCGCTGCGCAACCCGGCCACCCGGGCCGAGGCCATGAGCCTCATCGTGGCGGGGCACCGGTGAGCCCGTTGCTGGAGCCCGGGCCCACGCGGGTCGTCGGGGTCCTCAACGTCACCCCCGACTCCTTCTCCGACGGCGGGGTGCACGCGGCGGACCCGGTCGCCGCGGGGATCGCCCTGCACGCGGCCGGCGCCGACCTCGTCGACGTCGGCGGGGAGTCCACCCGGCCCGGCGCCGTCCGGGTCGGGCCCGAGGAGGAGCTGCGTCGCGTCCTGCCCGTCGTGACCGGGCTCGTCGGGGCGGGCGTCCCGGTGAGCGTGGACACCATGCGCGCCGCGACGGCCCGCGCGGCCGTGCAGGCCGGCGCCGTCGTGGTCAACGACGTCTCCGGCGGGCTGGCCGACCCCGACATGGCCGCCACGGTGGCCGGGCTCGGCTGCGTCTACGTCCTGAGCCACTGGCGCGGTCACTCCGACGTCATGACGTCCCTGGCCGCCTACGGCGACGTCGTCGCCGAGGTGCGGGCCGAACTGGGCGAGCGGCTGTCCGCCGTGACCGCCGCGGGTCTGGACCCGCGGCGCGTCGTGCTCGACCCGGGGCTGGGCTTCGCCAAGGTCGCCGAGCACGACTGGGCGCTGCTGGCCGGGCTCGACCGGCTCGCCGACCTGGGCCGGCCGCTGCTCGTGGGGGCCTCCCGCAAACGCTTCCTCGGTCGCCTGCTCGCCGGGCCGGACGGGGTCGTCCCCGCCCCGACCGAGCGCGACGCCGCCACGGCCGCGGTCTCGGCGCTGGCCGCCGACCGCGGGGTGTGGGGTGTGCGGGTGCACGACGTGCCGTCCACCGTGGCCGCGGTGAAGGTGGCCACGGCCTGGCGTTCGGCGGCGGAGGTGGGTGTCTCGTGAGCTCCCTGGAAGGGGCCGGGCCCGTCCTCGACGCCGACGGCCGCGTCCTGGACCGCATCGTCCTGCGCGGGCTGAAGGGCATCGGCCGGCACGGCGTCCTGGACTTCGAGCGTGCCCAGGGCCAGCCCTTCGGCCTCGACGTCGCCCTGCACCTGGACACCCGCGAGGCCGCGGCCGGTGACGACCTCACCGCGACCGTCGACTACGGCGCGCTGGCGCAGCAGCTCATCACCGTCCTCGTCGGGGAGCCCGTGCTGCTGGTCGAGACGCTGGCCCAGCGCGTCGCCGACGCCTGCCTGGAGCGCTCGGAGCGGATCGCGGCCGTCGACGTCGTCGTCCACAAGCCGCAGGCCCCCATCCCGGCACCGTTCGACGACGTCGAGCTCGTGATCCGGAGGGTCCGCCCGTGACCGGCGCCGTCCTGGCCCTCGGGGCCAACCTCGGCCACCGCGCGGCGACGCTGCGCGCGGCCGTCGACGCGCTGCAGGCCACCGAGGGCGTCACCGTCGAGGCGACGTCGACGATCGTGGAGACCGCGCCCGTCGGCGCGGTGCCCGACCAGCCCGACTTCCTCAACGCCGTCGTCCTGGTCACCACGAGCCTCGACCCGCACGCGCTGCTGGCCGCCTGCCACGCCGTGGAGGCCGGGCTCGGCCTGGACCGCTCGACGAAGGTCCCCGACGGGCCGCGGCCCGTCGACGTCGACGTGATCACCTACGGCGAACTGGTGCTGGACCGGGACGGGCTCGTCCTGCCCCACCCGCGGGCCCACGAGCGCGCGTTCGTGCTCGGCCCCTGGCTCGACCTCGATCCCGACGCGGTGCTGCCCGGCCCGCACGGCGGCCGCGTCGCCGACCTCCTGCGCGCGGTGCAGGCGTGAGGCCGTCGAAACCCGGGCTGCTGGTCGGCCTCGGCGTCATCGCCGCGGTCCTGACCTGGTCCGGGCTGCAGATCTGGGTGTCGGCCGGGCACGCCGAACCGGACCTCGTGTGGACGACGGTGCTGACGATCGGCCTGCTGGCTGTCGCGGTGTTCGGGCTCGGGTGGCCGGTCAAGCAGTGGGTCGAGGGGGACAAGGGCCGGCGCATCGACGCCCTGCGCGCCGCGCGGACGGCCGCGCTGGCCAAGGCGGCCTCGGTCGCCGGGTCGCTGCTCGTCGGCGGGTTCGCCGGCTGGGTGGTGCACTACGTGCCGACGCTGGACATCGCGGCCCGCCGCTCGGAGGCGGTCGTCGGCGCCGCCGACGTCGTCGTGTCCGCGCTGCTGCTGGTGGCCGGGCTCGTCGTGGAGCGCTGGTGCCGGGTCCCCCCCGACGAGGACGACGACCAGAACAGGATGCAGGTCTCGTGAGGCCGTCCACCCGCGCCGCGACCGTCGAGCCGTTCCACGCCCTGGCCTTCGGCCAGCAGGCCGCCGCCCTGGAGGCGCAGGGCCACCACGTCGTCAAGCTCAGCATCGGCGAACCCGACTTCGGGGCGCCGCCGGCCGTGCTGGCCGCCCAGCGCGAGGTCGCCGACGGGCGGCCGCTGCCGTACACCTCCGCGCTCGGGCTGCCGGCGCTGCGCGTGGCGATCGCCGACTTCTACCGCGACCGCCACGGCGTGCAGGTCCCGCCGCACCGCATCGCCGTCACCTCCGGGGCGTCCGCGGCGCTGCTGCTCGTGCTGGCCGCCACGGTCGACCCCGGCGACGACGTCCTGCTGGCCGACCCGTCCTACCCGTGCAACCGGCAGCTGGTCGAGACCTTCGGCGGCCGCGCTCACGCGGTGCCGACGACGGCCGCGATGCGCTACCAGCTGACCGAGCAGGCCGTGCGCGCGTCCTGGACCGACCGCACCAGCGCCGTCATGGTCGCCACCCCCTCCAACCCCACCGGGACGTCGGTGCCGTCCGGGGAACTGGCGCGGATCTGCGCGCAGGCCCGTGAGCGGGACGCGTGGCGCATCGTCGACGAGATCTACCTGGAACTGGCCGACCCGTCCCCGGACGGCACGCCCGCGCGGACGGTGCTGGCCGCCGACCCCGACGCGATCGTCGTGAACAGCTTCTCGAAGTACTTCGGCATGACGGGGTGGCGGCTGGGCTGGTGCGTCCTGCCCGAGGAGCTCGTCGCGCCCGTCGAGAAGCTGGCCATGAACTACTTCATCGCCGCCTCGACGCCGGTGCAGCTGGCGGCGCTGGCCGCCTTCACCCCGGACTCGCTGGCGGTCTGCGAGGAACGCCGCGCCGAGTTCGTCGCCCGACGGCGGATCGTCCTGGACGGCCTGGCGCAGATCGGCCTGCCCGTGCCGGTCGAACCCGACGGCGCCTTCTACGTCTACTTCGACGTCAGCGGCACGGGCCTGGGCTCGTGGGAGTTCTGCGAGCGGGCGCTGGCCGAGCACCACGTCTCGCTGACCCCGGGTCGCGACTTCGGCACGGCGACGGCCGACACCCACGTCCGGCTGTCGTACGCCGCCTCCCGTGAGGAACTGCGCGAGGGCCTGCGCCGCATCGGCGAGTTCGTGACGAAGCTCAGCTGAGGGGTTTGCGCCACACCGACACGTGCGAGCGCGAGGACGCGGTGAACTCCGAGCGGTCCCAGTCGGCCCACCGGGCGTGCGGTTCCAGGCCGGCGATGCGGGCCATGAGGTCGTACTCGGCGGGCCAGGCGTAGCGGTGGTGGGACTCGAACGTGCTGACGGTGCCGTCGGGTGCGAACGAGTAGTGGTGCGAGGTCAGCCGGCAGGCCACCAGGTCGTAGCTGTCGAAACCCAGGTGGTCGCGGTCCAGCTGGAACGGCCGCGCGGTCTCGCCCGGTGGCAGCCGCTGCAGGCTCGGAATCCCGACCTCGACCAGGAAGTACCCACCCGGTGCCAGGTGCGCCGCGGCGTTGACGAAGCACTCGACCTGCTCGTCCTGCTCCAGCAGGTTCGTGATGGTGTTGTAGACCAGGTAGACGAGGCTGAACTGCCCGCGAACCCGCGTCGTGGCCATGTCGCCCAGGACCAGTTCCACCCGCGAGTCCACGTCCTTGGCGCGCAGCCGGGAAGCCATCGCCTCGGACAGTTCGATCCCCGCGACCGGCACACCGCGCACGGCCAGGGCCAGTCCCACCCGGCCGGTGCCGATCGCGAACTCCAGGGCGCGGCCCGTCCCGGCCAGGTCGGCCAGCACGTCGCAGGTGGCGCCGAGCACCTCGGGGCCGAACCTGGGGTCGGTGGAGTCGTCGTAGCCGCGGGCGACGTCCTCGCCCCACAGGTCTCCGGTCACGGCGCCCGACGCTAGGAGTCGGCGGAACTGCCGCGCACCTGGTTTTCGGCGGTCAGGACGCGACGACCGAGTGGACCACCGCGGTCTTGGGGTAGGCGTCCGCGCCGTCGCGGGGGCCGATCTCGAACAGGTCCACCATCAGCTGCAGCGGGTAGCCCAGCACCTGGGAGGAGGTGAACACGACCCGCTCGTCGCAGGCGACGGCGACCCCGCCCTCGTCCCAGCGCGCGGACCACGTGTGCGCCCGGCCCACCGGCACGGGGACGGTGACCTCGGTCATGTCCGTGCGCAGCCGCGGGTCGTGGTGGGCCTTGATCCCCACCCGGGCCGTGGTGCCGGTCGAGGTCACGGCGTCGGCGTCGATCTCGAACAGGCACACCTCGCCGCTGTCGTCGGCCCCGAGGTGCTCGGTGCCGACGAGCCAGGCCGCGAGCATGCAGCCGCGGTCACGGCTCGCGGTGACGGTGACGTCGACCTGCCCCGACCGCGGCGCCCACAGCAGACGCTGGGCCACGGCGGTGCGCACGCGCAACCCGTCCGGGCGGTGGCGGTGGGTTCCGCGGTCGGAGCCGACGGGTCCGCCGAACGTCGCGGTCTGCAGGTTCGACACCCGCAGCGGGGCGTCCTCGGGCCGCCAGTCAGGTTGGTCGTCGTCGATGCGCAACCGCAGGCCACCGGTGAGCGGGCCGAGGAGGTCGTACCGCGCCTGCGAGCGCCGGGGCGTCGTCCAGTGCGGCAGGTAGTGGTCGACCCAGCGCGCGGGGTCCAGCCGGGGCGTGCGGAACTCCTCGACGAAACCCGCGCTCGTGCGGTCGAGCCGGTCCAGGCGCTGACTGGTCACGGGCGGGATCCTGGCAGATCCTCACCCCGGCCAGGCGAGGTCGGCGACGACGGGGGAGTGCGAGCTGCCGCCCGGACCGCGTTCACTGGTCGCGACCGGTTCCAGCCCCGCGACGAGCACGACGTCGACCCGTGCGAAACCGGGCGAGGAACCCCGGGTCAGTCCCGGCTGGGTGCCGACCGCCCGGTGCGCGTCGACGAGGCCGTGCGCCCGCAGTTCGGCCAGGGGCTCGTTGAGCTCGGCGGAGTTCAGGTCGCCGGCCACCACGACGGCGTCGCCCGCCGCGCGCAGCTGCGAGGCGAGTTCCGCCAGGCGGCGGGCCTCGGCCACCCGGACCCGGGCGGCCTCGCCGGTGTCGCCCGCGGGGTTCCCGGCGGCCTCGGCGGGGGAGCAGAACAGGCACGGGGAGGCCAGGTGCACCGACAGGACGGCGATCCGCCGGCCCTCGACGTCCACCGTCACCACGTCCGCGGGCCGGGCCCCGTCCGGCATGCCGGTCACCGCCTGGACCGACACGATCGGGTACTTCGACCAGACGGCGTCCCCGTCGTTCGCGCTGCCGCTGGTGGGGGTGTAGCTGCGGTGGGGGTAGTCGGCGAACTGCTCGGCGTACCGGCGCTGCTGGGAGGGGGCGACCTCCTGCAGCGCGACGACGTCCGGTCCACCGTCGCGCAGCAGGGACGTCACCCCGGCCGCCCCGCGCCACTGCGAGGTGTTGAACGTCGCGACCTGCAGGTCGGGGGTCCGCCCGGAGGGGGTGGCGCGGTGCAGCGCGTACGGGCCGAGCAGCGAGCCGGCCGCGACGGCCGGGGCCAGGACCGCCGCCAGCGTCCGCCACGACGACGCCGCCGCGGCCAGCGGGACGACGAGCAGCGCCGGGGCCAGCCACCAGGTGGCGAACAGGCCGAGGACGTAGCTGACGACGTGGCCGTCGGAGAGCACCAGCACCACCAGCAGGGCGAGCGTGGCGAGCACGCCGTACGCGGTGGCCAGGGTCCGGAGCCAGCGCACGCCCTCATCGTGCAGCACGCACCGGGCTCACCCGACCAGGACCCCCGCGGGGGAGTCCGCCGGAACGGGCGTGCGGCGCAGGGCGTACAGCTCCTCGAACCGGGCCAGCGTCACCCGCTCGTCGTGGCCGGCGGCGATCTGGACGCTGCGGGCGCCCAGCCGCGCGGCCAGTGCGGGATCACCCAGGACCAGGGCGAGCCGCGCTGCGAGCGCGGCGGGCCGGGCGTGCGGGAAGAGGAACCCGTTCTCCCCGTCGCGGACCAGGTGCGGCAGGGCGCACGCGTCGACCCCGAACACCGGCAACCCCGAGGCCATCGCCTCCAGCACCACCAGGCTCTGCAGTTCCGCGGTTCCGGCGTTGGCGAACACGTCGCAGGCCAGGTAGGCCGCGGGCAGGTCCTCCTCGGGGACGAAACCCGTCGAGACGACGCGGTCGGCCACCCCGAGCGCGGCCGCCTGCCTCAGCAGCGCCGGTCGCAGGGCGCCGTCGCCGACGAGCAGCAGCTGCGTGTCCAGGTCCGGCCGCACCCGGCGCACCAGGGCCAGGGCCTCGACGAGTTCGGCGACGTTCTTCTCCGGTGCCAGCCGCCCGACGTACCCGATCGTGGGGCGGTCCGGAACCCCGTAGCGCTCGCGGAAACCACGGCGCAGCTGCCCGGAGGGATCGGGGGCGAAGCGGCGCAGGTCCATGCCGCAGGAGATCGGCAGCACCGGCCCGGGGATCCCGGCCCGTTCGGCCAGCGCCGCCGCGTACGGCGTGGGGGCGGTCACGACGTCGGCGCGGGTGAACACCCCGGCCGCGTCCGCCCACGCCCACTCGTGCAGCGCCCGCTGGACGCGGGAACCCAGCGGGACGTGGTGGGTGAGGTTCTCGGGCATGAAGTGGTTCGTCGCCACGACCGGGATGCCCAGCCGGCCCGCCGCGGTCACCAGCGCCCGGCCGACGAGGAAGTGGCTCTGCACGTGCACGACGTCGGGGGCGACCTCGCGCAGCACGGCCGTCGCGGTGCGCACCAGCCCGACGGGCGGGCAGAACCGCAGGCCGGTGCCGCCGACGACGACGGGAACGGCGGGCAACCGGTGTTCCACGACGCCGGACGGCACGGTCTGCCGGGTCCGGCGCAGCCCGCGGCCGGGGGCCACCACGTGCACCTCGTGGCGGGCGCTGAGCCCGGCGGCCAGCCGCTGGGCGAACGTGGAGGCGCCGTTGACGTCGGGGGCGTAGGTGTCTGCTCCGATGAGGATTCGCATGTCCCGATCGAACCGCCGGGGCGGGTTCCGGGTCATCGCTCCACGGAGCCGTCCGGTCCGGGACGCCGGAGGCACCCGGGGTACCTCCGCGGTAGGGGGTCAGCCCGCCGCAGTTCCGCGGCGCAGCGCCGTGTGCACCACGTCCGGGGTGAGCACCCCCACGTAGGAACCTCCGTCGAGCACCGGCAGGAACCGCGACTCCTGCGCCAGCAGCGTCGAGAACGCCGTGCGCATCGTCTCGTGGGCGTCGATGCTCGCCGTGAACTCGCGGACGTGGTCGCCGACCCGCACGCCCCGGCCCCCCGATCGGGCGGCCTCGGTCAGCCGTCCCCGGGGGACCCAGCCCAGCACCCGGTCGGACTCCACCACCAGCCCCCACGACCGGCCGTCCAGTTCCAGCGCCGTCGCCGCGTACGCGGCCCCGTCGCCGGGCGCCAGCACCACGGGCCTTTCCAGGTCGTCGGCGCGGATCGGGGTCACCGCCAGCCGGCGCAGGCCGCGGTCGGAGCCGATGAACTCCACGACGAAGTCCGAGGCGGGTGCGGACAGCAGCGTCTCGGGGTCGGCGAACTGCTCCAGCACTCCTCCGGTGGAGAACACCGCGATGCGGTCGGCGATCCTGACGGCCTCGTCGAGGTCGTGGGTGACGAACAGGACCGTCTTGCGCAGGTCGGTCTGGATGCGGCGGAACTCGGTCTGCAGCCGGTCCCGCACGACCGGGTCGACGGCGCCGAAGGGTTCGTCCATGAGCAGCACGGGCGGGTCGGCGGCCAGGGCGCGGGCGACGCCGACGCGCTGCTGCTGCCCGCCGGACAGCTGGGCGGGGTAGCGGTCCCCGTAGGCCCAGGGGTCCAGCCCGACGAGGTGGAGCAGTTCGTCGACGCGGCGGCGGGTCACCTCGTCGTCCCAGCCCAGCAGGGCGGGCACGGTCGCGACGTTGCGCCGGATCGTGCGGTGCGGCAGCAGCCCGCCGGCCTGGATGACGTACCCGATGCCGCGGCGCAGCGTGACGGCGTCGACGTGCGCGGTGTCGCGGCCGTCGACGACGATGCGCCCGGCGGTGGGCTCGACGAGCCGGTTGACCATCCGCAGGATCGTGGACTTGCCGCAGCCGCTGGGCCCGACGAGCGCGACGAGTTCGCCGCGGCGCACCGACATCGTCAGGTCGCGCACGGCGGGGGAGTCGCGCCGGCCGTACCGCTTGGACACGCCGTCGAAACGGATGACCTCATCGATCTCCGTGTCCTTCTCGTCACCACCGGTGATCACTCGGGCAGCCTACGACGGGCCGGCCAGGACCAGCCGTTCGACGGAGGTTGCCCCGTCGACGCGTCTGGCAGGGTGTGGGCATGGCCGGCGCGGACCCCAGGGCAGGAACGACCCACGAACCCTTCGCGCCCTCGGACGTGGTCTGGCAGCGGATCTCCCCGCGCTGGGCGACCGCGCAGCGTCTCGTCGGGGCGATCGTCTTCGGCGTCCTCGCCGTGGTCGCGGCGGTCCTGGCCGTCCTGCTGACCCCCTGGATCTGGCTGGCGCTGGTGCTCATCGTCCCGTTGTGGCTGTGGGACTACCTGTGGTCGGGCCGGCAGGTGCAGGCGTGGGGCTACGCCGAGCGCGACGACGACCTGCTGGTCGTCAAGGGCATCCTGTTCCGCTCGCTCGTCGTCGTGCCCTACGGCCGGTTGCAGTACGTCGACGTCGAGGCCGGCCCGGTCGACCGCAAGTTCGGGATCGCCAAGGTCCAGCTGCACACCGCCTCCTCCGACACCGACGCGGCGATCCCCGGCCTGCCCCCGGAGGAGGCGGCGCGGCTGCGCGACCGGCTCGCCGCGCGCGGTGAGGCGCGGTTGGCGGGGCTCTGATGGAGGAGCCGCGAGCCGACGAACCGGCCGTCGAGGTCCTGCCCGAGGACGTCGCCGACCAGCTCGACGCACCCGTCCGCGCGGTCCTGGCCGACGCCGGCTGGCGCCGGCTGCACCCCGTCACGCCGGTCCTGCGGGCCTGGAAGGTCGTGGCGGCCGTCCTCGCGGTCGTCGTCGGGCAGAACGTCGACGACATCCTGCGGCTGGACCTGCCCGGCTGGGTCCTGACGCTGGGAGTCCTGGGTGGTCTGCTGGTGCTGGCCCTGGCCGGGGCGGCCTACAGCGCACTGGCCTGGCGGCGCACCCGCTACCGCATCGACGCCGAGGCCGTCCACGTCGAGCGCGGGATCCTGTGGCGCCAGCAGCGACGCGCCCAGCTGGACCGGCTGCAGGCCGTCGACGTCGTCCGGCCGCTGCTCGGGCGGTTGTTCGGGCTGGCCGAGCTGCGGCTGGAGGTCGCCGGCGGGTCCGGCAGCAAGGTGTCGCTGGCCTACCTGAAGGAGGAGGAGGCGCAGCGCGTCCGCAACGCGCTGCTGGCCGCCTCGGCCGGGGTCGTCGTCGCCGAGGGGGAGGAGGCCCCCGAGGCCCCGCAGCGCGAGGTCGTCGAGGTGCCGCCGGTGCGGCTGATCACCTCGACGCTGCGGTCGGGGCTGACGGTCTGGCTGGTCGTCGGGATCGTCGGGATCGCGGTCGGGTGCTGGTTCGCCGGCAACTTCGCACCGCTGTTCGGGTCCGCGGCCGGTCTGCTGGGTCTGGTCTCGGCGGTGTGGGGGAGGTTCAACAACGGCTTCAACTTCACCGTGGCCGACTCCCCGGACGGGCTGCGGATGACCCACGGCCTGCTGGAGCAGCGCTCGCAGACGGTCCCGCCAGGGCGGGTGCAGGCGCTGCGCATCACCCAGCCGCTGCTGTGGCGCGGCAAGGGGTGGTGGCGCGTGGAGGTGAACGTCGCCGGCTACTCCTCCGAGAGCGGCAACAGGTCCGAGCAGAGCACGACGCTGCTGCCGGTGGGGACGATCGACGAGCTCGGGCACGTCCTGGCCATCGTCCTGCCGGACCTCGGCACCCCGGACGAGTCGCCCCTGGAGGTGGTCCGCGCCGGGCTGACCGGCACCGGGACCGACGGCGGGTTCACCCCCGTCCCGCGGCAGGCCCGCTGGCTGGACCCGCTGTCCTGGCGCCGCCGCGGGTACCGCAGCACCGGCTACGCGTTCCTGTCCCGCAACGGGCGCTTCGTGCGCGGCCTGGACGTCGTCCCGCACGCCCGCACGCAGAGCCTGGGGCTGACGCAGGGACCCTGGCAGCGTCGGCTGGGCCTGGCCACCGTCCGGCTGCACTCCACACCCGGCAAGGTGTCCCCCCGCGTCGACCACCTCGCGGCGGGCACCGCGGCGTCGCTGCTGTGGGAGCAGACCCTGCGCGCCCGCGCCGCCCGCGCCGGCTCCGGCCCCGAACGCTGGATGACCACCCCTCCTGCGTGATCAAGCACGACAGTGCTTGATCACTGCCATCTCCCCGCCGTGATCAAGCACAGTTGTGCTTGAT